>NZ_JADJSO010000079.1:0-188755 GCF_016711665.1 Candidatus Villigracilis saccharophilus | reverse complement strand
TTTTAGCAGTTCATCGTAATCGGCTTTGAATTCACCGGGCCATAATTGCATTTGCGCCTCGCTATTTAACATCATCGCGATTTGCGCGGCGGGTTCAGGCACGATGGCAAAGACCAGCGAATCCAGGTAGGGCTTTCCTGTTTCGTAATAATTTGGATTGCGGGTCATGGTGATGCTTTCGCCCGATGCCCAATTGCTGACGATGAACGGGCCTGCGCCAACAGGGTTTCGATTCCATTCCCAGTTTGCCATGTCGGCTGGTTCGCCGGTGGCATGGCGCGGAAATAGGCCATAAGCAAATTGATCCAGATACCTGGATATGGTGCCGAGTAGGTAAGAACAGCTGTAAGATCATCAGGTGTTTCGACAGATGTGATCAGATCAAATCCGCTTGTGCCGACCAGCGCACCTGCATCTGGGTTTGATAGTACTTCAACTGTGAATTTGACATCGTCCGAGGTGAGCGCTTCGCCGTCAGACCATTTGAGTCCTTCGCGCAGTTTCCATGTGACGGTTAGATAATCTGCGGATAATCCGCCATTGTCCAGTGTCGGCAATTCCTGTGCGAGTGTGGCGACATACTCGCCTTTTTCGTTGATGGTCGCCAGACCGGTCATCGCAGTTGCTTCGGCAGCTTGACGCACGATGGCCGCATCCGCCAAGAAATAATTAAGCGTGGTCGGCTCTTCTGGAATTATCAGCGTAACGGTTCCGCCTCCACTCGCGCTCGAGGCTGCTTCTGTTGCTGGGGCAGGATCTCCGCTTGTAGGTGGTTCGGTGGCTGGCGTAGTTCCTCCACCTCCGCATGCGCTAAGCACGAGTCCGATGATCATGAACAGGGTCCAAAATTTTAGTTTCATCTCTTCTCCTTTGTCGATTTTTTCTGGAGTACATCGGCTTGCTGATGTACAGCGGACAGCAAGCTGTCCGACTCCAGAGTTGTGAAATTACTTCTCCGCATGAATGACATACGGATCAAACGCATCGCGCAGACCATCGCCGATGTAGTTGATTGCCATGACGGTGATGAAGATCATCAAGCCGGGGTAAAAAGCGATCCACGGGGCGCGGAAGACTTGATTCTGCGCGGTGGCTAAAATGCTTCCCCAGGTCGGAGTGGGGGGCTGAACACCGAAACCCAGATAACTTAATCCCGATTCGGTAATGATGGCTGAAGCCATTTGCAGGGTTCCGCTCACCAGAATGGGGCCGATGCAATTTGGAAGGATGTGCTGGATAATGATGCGTGTGCTGCTTCCGCCCAGCGCGCGGCAGGCCGTGACGAATTCTCGTTCGCGCAGCACAATAAAAAGTCCGCGCACGAGACGGGCGGGCCACATCCACGAAAGCGCGGCGATGATGATGATGACGATCAGAACGCTGTTCTTCAACCACGGTACTTGTTGCTCGCGTAAAAAAGCCCCAAGGATGATCAACACAAAAATGGTGGGGAAGGTCAGGAAGGCATCCGTGACTCGCATGAGGGCAGAGTCGATCCAACCGCCGAAGTATCCGCTCAACGCGCCGACCAGCACACCCAAAGTGATGGAAAGGAATGTTGAGAACAGACCAACTGTCAGGGAGACACGACCGCCATACAAAATTCGCGTGAAGACATCACGTCCCAATTCATCCGTCCCGAACCAGTGATCCGCGCTTATTTTCTGAAAGCTGTTTGTCGGTTCCTGATCGGTGGGGCTGTACGGCGTCACAAAAGCAAAGGCTGAGGCAAGCACAAGCAGCGCCAGAATTGCGATGGCTATGCCCGCGAGTTTGTGTTTGAAGAATCGGCGCAAAATGACTCGCGCCATGCTTTGTTCCTGGATGGTTGTTGCTTCATTCATATTTCACCCGCGGGTCAAGCCACCCATACGCAAGGTCTGCAAGGATATTGCAAAAGATGATCAACACGGCCGTGATCATAACCACACCAAGCAGGACGGGATAATCTCGTCCTTTGGCCGCGTCCCAGAAGAGGCGGCCCATGCCGGGCCATGAAAAGATCGTCTCCACAAAAAGCGCGCCCGCAAAGAGACTCGGCAGGTCGAGCGCAATCAGAGTGACCAGCGGCAGGATCGCATTTTGAAGTGCGTGTTTATAATAAACGGCATTCTCACTCGCACCTTTAGCCTTCGCCGTGCGAACAAAGTCTTCATGTAATACATCCATCATGCTTGAGCGCAGAAAACGTGAATACCATGCGATCCAGCCCAGGCTCAGTGCTGTTACAGGCAGAACCAAATGCCAGAGTGTATCCAGCAGTTCGCCTTCCTTGCCGCGCGTATTCATTCCACCGACGGGAAAGAAAGGGACGCCGCTTGCAGGATTTTTAAGTGTGACATAAAAGACGACGATCAATCCCAGTCCAAGCCAATATACGGGAATGGATTGCCCGATAAATGTGACCGTGGTCATGGCGTAGTCGAACAGCGAGTAAGGTTTGCGAGCTGACAACATACCGATTGGGATTGCCACGATAAGCGTTAGGAGGAATGAGGCTCCAACAAGCGTCAGTGTATTTGGGATTCTCTCTGCGATCATCTCGTTGACGGGGCGGTGGAACTTGATCGATTGGCCTAGATTGCCTTTGAACATATCGCTGATCCATCTGCCGTATTGCACAGGCAGCGGATCATTCAACCCGAGTTTTTCTTCAATAGCTTCGATCTGTTCTTTTGTGACATTTGGGTTGCGCCGCGCTGAAGTTAACGGGCCGCCTGGCGCGGATCGCACCAAAAAGAACAGCAATATGCTGATGATGAAGAGGATTGGAATGGTTTGCAGGATACGTCTTATGGCGTAATTGAGCATGAAAAATCCTTATATGTCTATGCCTCAAAAACAATTTTTCCGTCAACTATGGTCATCACTGCTTTGGCGGTCAAAATATCTTCCTGCGGAATTGCAAATAGATCATGCGAGAATAACACCAGGTCAGCAAGATAGTTTTCCTTGATCTGTCCTTTTTCATTTTCCTTGAACTCGGCGTATGCCGCATCGCGTGTATAGCCGAGGATGCATTCCTCCAATGTCAGGCGTTGATCGGGATCGTCGGGCGACCACAACTCACGATTAAGCGCTACATGTATGTTGATCATCGGGTCGAACGGCGCTACAGTCCAGTCGCTGCCGAGGGTGAGGTGTGCGCCTGCGTTCTTGATGTCACGCCATGCAAAGGATTTTTTCCAGCGCTCTTCACCGACGCGCGCCGGCCAGACATCGCCTTCCGAGATGCTGAATGGCGCATGGCTCGTCTGCATGGATGCGATCACATCGAGTTCCTTGAAGCGCGGCAGATCATCTGGATGAATGACTTCGATATGCTCCACGCGATGGCGGCTGTCACGCTTCCCATTTAACTTTTGGATTGATTCATATCCGTCGAGAGTTCGCCTCACTGCGCCATCGCCGCAGCAATGGACGAAGATCTGCAGTCCCAGTTTATCGGAGGCTGCCGCCATGCGCGTGAAATGTTCGGCGGAGAAAATACCATCTGGTTTCGCTTCGGGATTGTCCGCGTAGGGAGCGATATTCAAAGCGGTATAGGATTCCCAAACGCCATCCATAAAGAACTTCACTGCGCCGCCGCGTGCAAAATCTCCCTGGATCTGTGCCATCTCGACAGCTTCTTGCAGGTTTGCCTCTGAGGTTTCAGGTTTAATGTGATACGGGGTGTACACGCGCAGCGTCATTTCACCGGCATCTTCCAGAGCCGCGAAGACCATCAATTCCTTGATATCGCCGTTCATATTGTGGACGCTGGTCACGCCAGTGGCATTGATCTTCTTGATGGACATCTTAAGCAGCTCACGTTTGCGGACATCGCTGGTTTCAGGGATCAAGTCAGAAACAAGTCCCATGGCGGTTTCGCGCAATTCACCGGTGGCGATCCCGTTTTCATCGCGGACGATCACACCGACGCCCGGGGCTTCCTTGCCCGGTTGGAGGATACCCGCCATTTCAAGGGCTTTCGTATTTGCCCATGAAGTATGACCATCGTACGCATTGATATAAACGGGGCGGTCCGAGACGATCTCATCCAGTTCTTTTCGTGATGGAATAATTCCATATCGAATGCCTCGTCCGTCTACCCAGGCGCTGGTTTTATTTTGTTCTGCAAATGTCCTCAAAACTTCGCGGACATCGTCCATGGTTTTGGCTTCATATAACTGCGCGCTTCCCATCCAGATGGATCCCCACAATAAGTGGAAATGTGAATCGATGAAGCCGGGCGTTACTGTGCAGCCTTTTCCATCAATCACACGTGTGGACTGATCTTGAAATTCTTTAACGCCTTCATTCGTCCCCGCAAAAATAATATGTTTGCCTTGAATGGCTACTGCTTCAGCTTGTGGATTGCTTTTGTCGCTTGTAAAGACGCGTGCGTTATTGATGATGATATCTGCCTTGACTGGCATTTTCTCTCCTCATGTAAGTTTAAACCCTAAAGGTCTTCAAGGTATTGAGACGCTGTCTCAAATAAAAAAGACCTTTAGGGTTTTGTTGTTAATTGGTGTGAATATACATAATAAATCGGCGCAGGTCAAGAGAAAATTATTAAATAAAAAAATGGACGCGCTTGCCCCGCAGCGTCCAGTAGATCGGAGGAGTAAGCTCACGATTTTACTAAGGCCAGTAATTCCTTTAAAGAAATTCTAGTTTGGATAAATGATATGCAGGTTCGCTTCATCCACGGCTTGGAGCAAAACCTTGCCTTTCTTGCGGATGATGACGCTATGGCCTGGCTTGAGTGCGTAATCCTGCAAGTCATTCGATTCTGTCAGCCAGATAACGCCTTCGTCACATACGATGGTCATGCCGGGTTCCACATCCTTTAAATTTTCAACCTGATGCTGGTGAAGTTTAATTGAAATATTTTTATGTTGAGTCCAAGGTAGGTTCATTAGTGCTCCTTTGTTTCAAATACAATTTTATTATCCTCATTATCCCTGAAATCAAAAAGAAGTACAGATGCAATTAACTGGAGTTGTGTTCATAACAGTTTTGGTTATAATCAACTGTACTGGTCAAATTTCAATCAAACTGCATACATTATGAGCAAACAAAAAACTGAAAACAGCCCTGCGGGCGATTACCGCTATGAAACATTGGCTCGTCAGATCATTCAATTGATTCAGCAGGGAACCTTTCGCCCGGGCGAACGTATTCCATCGGTCAGACAAATGAGCAAACAGCAGGCTGTTAGCATCAGTACTGTGATGCAGGCCTATCTCATACTCGAAAACGAGGGATTGATCGAAGCGCGCCCCCAATCCGGCTATTTTGTGCGTGCCTTCACGGACATTAAACTACCTGAATTGGAAATCTCCGCGCCCAGCCTTGATCCCAGCCATGTCAACCTGCATGAGCTGGTGATGATGGTCATGAACGATTCTGCCAACCCGAATCTGGCCCAGCTCGGAGCTGCCATGCCAAACCTTGAGCTGCTCCCAACCGAACGGATAAATCGCATCATGTCGAGGCTCGCGCGAAAAGCTGGTAAAGGGACACATCAATACCATTTTGAATCTGGCTTGGAGGAATTGCGGGTTCAGATCGCCCAGCGTGCTGTGAGCAGTGGCTGTCAGCTTTCCCCGAATGATATTGTGATCACCGCCGGCGCCACTGAAGCGATCAACCTTTGTTTGCATGCTGTCTGCAGGCCTGGCGATATTGTCGCTGTTGAATCCCCAATGTATTTTGGGACTCTCCAGATCATCGAAGTGCATGGTTTGAGAGCGCTGGAAATCCCAACCAATCCACGCGATGGAATCAGTCTGGGCGCATTACAGTTTGCGATCGAGCACAATCCGATCAAGGCAGTTCTGACCATTTCAAACTTCAGTAACCCTACAGGCAGTTTTATCCCTGACGAGAAGAAGAAGGAACTGGTGGAGTTACTTGCCCGACATGACATTCCTTTGATTGATAACGATGTATCAGGTGAGATCTTTTTTACAGAAAAACGCCCAATGGTCACCAAGGCCTTTGATCAAAAAGGGCTGGTCATGCTTTGTTCTTCTTTTTCCAAAGATATCAGCCCGTCCTTAAGGGTTGGCTGGGTCGCCCCTGGAAGATATAAAGCCGAGATCGAGTGGCTAAAATTCACGCTGAGTTCAGCTACAGCCACGCTTCCTCAAATGGCGATCGCGGAGTTCCTGGAAAGCGGCGGGTATGACCATCATCTTAGGCGGTTACGCCGTGAGTATGCCGGCAAGGTTGCGCAGCTTTACGATGCTGTCACTCGTACATTCCCGCCTGGCACACGTGTTACACATCCGTCCGGCGGATATGTGCTTTGGGTCCAATTGCCTGAAAACGTGGATTCGCTTGAACTCTATTCCCTTGCACTTCAGGGTGGTATTACGCTAACCCCAGGCTATCTCTTTTCCCCAACCAATCAGTTTTACAATTTCATTCGCTTGAACGCGGCCGCATGGTCGTATCCCATCATGGGCGCGCTTGAAAGGCTGGGAGATATGATCGTCGAGCTGGCCGGGCGCGGCAGAGCTTAAAATAGCCTCAGCATTTTGGTCTATTTTTGCAACGGGCATTATAATGACCAAGTTATGACCCAGCAAAAAGTAGTTGTCGCCATGTCTGGTGGCGTGGATTCTTCGGTGGCGGCAGCCCTGCTCAAACAGCAGGGCTATGATGTTACCGGCATGATGCTGCGCCTGTGGTCTGAGCCCGGCAAGGAGGAATCCAATCGCTGCTGCACGCCGGATGCGATGGCGCAGGCGCGGCGCGTGGCGGGTATCCTTGATATTCCATTTTATGTGATCGATGCCAAGGAAGTTTTTCGGGAAACCGTGGTTCAATATTTTCTGGACGGGTATGCGCGCGGCGAAACGCCGAATCCGTGCTTGATGTGCAACCGTCAAATTCGCTGGACGTTTTTATTGAATCATGCGCTCGCATTAGGTGCGGAGTTTATGGCAACTGGGCATTATGTAAGGATAAAGGATGAAGGCGGAAAGCAGAAATTACTTCGCGCTGTGGATCATTCCAAAGATCAGTCTTATGTTTTACATGTCTTAAAACAGGATCAGCTTGCTCATGCGCTTTTTCCTGTGGGTGAGTTTCCCAAACCTGAAATAAGACGCATCGCCGCGGACTTTGGTCTGCCGACCGCTTCGAGAGCAGACTCTCAGGATTTGTGTTTTCTTGCCGGTGAAGATTATCGCGGATTCCTACAGCGTAATATGCCTGAGATATTACAGCCCGGCGAAATTGTCACCACGAGGGGCAAGATTATTGGCAAACATGATGGACTTGCCAACTACACTATCGGCCAGCGCAAGGGACTCAATGTCGCTTCGCCTGTTCCGCTTTATGTGATTACCAAGCAGGCGTCCAATAATGCGTTGGTGGTTGGAACGCTCGATGAACTTGGCTTTACCGAATTAACCGCGCGCGATGTCAATTGGTCTTCAGGAGAGATACCATCACAGCCATTCCGTGCCCAGGTCAAGATACGCTACACAGCCAAGGAAGTCGAAGCGCTGATCAGCCCATTGGAAGGGGATCGGGTATCGGTTAAGTTTGATGCGCCTGTTCGGGATGTAACCGCGGGGCAGGCGGCGGTATTCTATCAGGACGAGGTGATGCTTGGCGGCGGAATCATCATTTAATAAGGAGTGCGGACTTCAGTCCGCTTATTTCTACAAATCGCAGGCTGAAGCCTGCGATCCATAACCAAGGAGAATTTTCAAATGAACTATCGTGTTGAATCTCTAATGTCGGCTCGTTTATTTGTTGTGCCTCAGTTCGCAGAAGAACGGATATTTTTCCTGAGCAACCTTTCCGGACATTTAAGTTTATACGCCATGCATTACGGGGGCAGTGTGCCGGAACCGCTTTTGCCCCCGCATATTTCGCTGCAAAATCCGCATCTGATCGGCGGACATTCGTTTTACGCCTTCCCTGAATTGGATCGTATCCTGGTCATGATCGATGACAACGGGGATGAGAATTATCAGCCGATGCTGATCCCGCTCGATGGCGGATTCCCCGAACCGGCCTTCAAGAATTTCTTTAAAGAGTACCGCGTTCATCTCGGTGAATGTGACCGTGAAAACGCCATTGTCTATTTGTCGGCGGAGCGCCGTGACAAGCCTTTGATCGAAACGTATCGCGGTGATCTAAAGACCGGCAAATTGACAAAGATCACAGAAAGCCCGTGGGGAATGGGTGTGTCCGGGCATAATCAGGACCATACCAAATTATTGCTCGGGACCGGTTATGCTGTGGGCGATGGCGTGCTTTACTTGTGGTCCAAAGGGAAAATGAAATTGCTTTATGGCAAGCCTTTGGAAGACCGCCAGATCGGTGAAGATGTCCCATTGAACGGGCTTGGCGGAGGTGTATTCTCGCCGAGTTGGCAGGGCGCGATCGTGTACAGCGCTGTCTTCGATGATAGTTTCAGCCTCGGCTATATGGACCTAAAGAAGCCGGGCGAACTTCTGCCCATCAAACTTAAAGGCATCGAGCATAAAGGTGTTGGTGAGATGGAGAATATCAGCCATCTTAAGGACGATCGCTATCTGGTGCAATACAATATTGACGGCTGTTCCTGGGTATATGAGGGCATCTTTGATGAGCAAAAACTTGTCATGAACCTCAAATATCCATTGGTCGGACCGGAGCCTTTTGATAATGGCACGCTCGAACATATTGATTATGATTCGATCGAAGATGTATTCACTGTGTCCTTCTCCACAGCCACTTCGCCGACCCAGATCTATACCATTGAAGGTGACAGGCGCACTGATTTAGCCATCCACACCAGCGAAAGAATTCTTGGCATCCCGGATGCAAATCTTTCAAAAGGCGAAGATGCTTCCTTTATCTCTCACGACGGTTTGCGTGTCTCGGCGCGCATGTATTTGCCCGCAAAATCATTGGGATTCAAAGGTCCGCGTCCGTTGGTGTACTACATTCACGGCGGTCCGCAGGGACAGGAACGCCCGGACTTCGCGTGGTTCTCGATGCCGTTGATCCAATTCCTCACCCTGCGCGGATTTGCCGTCTTCGTCCCGAATGTGCGCGGTTCAACGGGCTATGGCTTAAAGTATGTCAAGCATGTTGACCGCGATTGGGGCGGACAGGACCGCCTCGACCATGTTCATGCCATGACGAAGATTCTCCCGAAAGATAAGCGCGTCGATGTCAAACGCGCGGCTGTGGTCGGACGTTCCTACGGCGGTTACATGACTTTGATGCAAGCGAGTCTGCATGCCGACCTCTGGAAGGCATCCTGCGATATGTTCGGACCATATGACCTGTTGACTTTCTCTGAGCGCATCCCGGAGACTTGGAAGCCGTATTTCAAGATCGCGATCGGTGACCCCGCTATTCCAGAAGAAAAAGCTGACCTGATCGAACGTTCCCCGAAGACTCATCTCCACAACATGTCAGCGCCGATGCTGGTCATTCAGGGACGCAATGATCCGCGCGTGGTCGCGGCAGAGTCGGAAGATCTTGTCAAACAATTGAAGGCAAAAGGGAAAGAATTGGAATTGTTGGTCTTTGAGGATGAAGGTCATGATGTGTTGAAGTATGAAAACCGTGTGACCTGCTACAACGCCATCACGGATTTCTTTGCGAAATATCTCAAACCATAATCCATGACATTCCCGTCCCTGCTCTTTGCGTTGGTGCTGGCTCTTCTATGCGGAGTTTTGTTCCATGTCCTGCGCGGCGGAGGTGCTTGGAGCCTGTTTTTGTATATCGGTTTGAGCGCGCTCGGGTTTGCGCTTAGCCAATGGATCGGAAACTCGTTTAATTGGAATTTGTTCGTATTTGGAACAGTGGATATTGGGTCGGGAGTGGTTGGCAGTGCTGTCGCTTTACTGCTTGGAGAATGGTTGATCCGTCCAGAGCGTGCACGGTAAATCGGGTTATAATCTGCGCCTGTTGGCAAAAACATTAGACTTCGGAAGTCTGGTTTGGCTTCCGAAGTCTAAGCTTAATATACTAATATAAAAGGAATTGAAAATGGAGTTTGTAAAATCTGTGATTGACCTGTTCTTGCATTTGGATGAATATCTTGCAACCATCATCACACAATATGGCGGCTGGACCTACGGCATTTTGTTCGCTGTGATCTTTGTCGAAACAGGTCTGGTGATCATGCCCTTCCTGCCCGGCGATTCGCTTTTGTTCGCGGCGGGCACGTTCGCAGCGCTTGGCTCATTGAATGTTTGGTATATTGCGGGCTTATTGATGGCTGCCGCGATCCTTGGGGATACCGTCAACTATTCCATCGGCCATTATCTTGGCGAACGCGCCTATAACATCAAATGGATCAAGAAGGAATATTTTGACAAGACCCACGCCTTCTTTGAAAAGCATGGCGGTAAGTCTATTTTTCTCGCTCGCTTTGTTCCCATCGTGCGCACCTTCGTACCGTTCGTGGCGGGCATTGGCAAGATGTCTTATGGGTATTTCATTACCTATAACGTTGTGGGCGGCATCGTCTGGGTGGCGCTTTTCACTTTTGCGGGATATTTCTTCGGCAACATTCCGTTCATGAAGGACAATTTTGAATACGTGATCATCGTCATTATTTTGGTCTCCGTCCTGCCGATGGTGTTCGAATGGTTGAAAGCTCGCAGAGAAGCGAAGAAATGACTTGTAGGTCACGCCGCGGGCGTGGCCTATTTTTTTATGAAATATACCGCTGTTCTCTTTTTTGTTTTTATTGTTGGTCTTGTAATTCTTGCGGATACCGATCAGCTTCCCGTTTTTATTCAATCCGTCTATGATTTTCCAAATGGAGATAAGCTCGGGCACTTTATCCTTTACGGCCTCTTGAACTTTTTCATCACCCGCGCATTTCTCTCTTCGCTTCCTTCCCGAACACGTGGCTGGGTGACTCTTTCAATTGGTATGATTCTCTCCTTTATTATCACGCTCGAAGAGTTCTCGCAAAAGTATTTTGCCTCACGCACGTTTAGTTATTTGGATTTGTTCGCAAGCTTGCTCGGAGTGCTTGTTGGGGGGTGGGCGGCATGTAAAACAAAAAGACCCTAAAGGTTTTCAAAACCTTTAGGGTCTTTTACTTTCAACATTTCTTACGGTATCAACTTCAAATGTCCTTCACTATCTTTGATGACTGACTCCTGTTCCCACCACATCGGGGCATATCCAATCTTTGTCCACATCAGCGCCATATCATCATAATGCGGATGAAAGGCATGTCCAGATTGACCCGTGGTATGCCCAGCCAGCGAATTGTCAAGATTGCTTAGATCCACGATCTCACGCTCGGATGGGAGCCAATTTACTTCAAAAGATTCACCCACTTCCCAGCCGGTTGCGTTGACCACACTCTTGCCGCCGCCCGTTTCGAACGGTCCGCGGTTGAACAAGGCTTCTATTGGACCAATGCCCGATTTTCCAAGCGTGCCATTGCGGAAAGTGGATGTGTGCAGTTTGCCCCAGACCGGCCATTTGGCTGTATCTTTGCCGTATTCCTTCTCGATCTGCTCGATGGTTTCTCCAAAGGCGCGGATGAAAATATCATCGCGGGTTTCAACTTTTTCAGCCGTGGCTTGATCGTCCCACCACGGGCTGTCTGGTTGTTGGACCAGGTCCCGCATCACCACATACCAGCGCGAACCGCCGTCAGGCCAGTAATCTTCCGGCAGGTCATCTTTGAAGGTGTCTGTGAGCGCGTTCCACCAGAACCATTCGAAGACCGATGCTGCTTGTGAGTCGGCGGTTTCCTGGTAGTTCCATGAGCTGAGGAACTGATCTCGGACGGCTGCCAACTGCGGGTCCAGATTGAGCGAGAGCAGAATGGGGGTGAGTGTTTCAGCGTTGAGGTTCTTCGAGTCGCCGTGCATGCTCTTGATGTAGTCTGCGTCAATTTTAGCAGGTGCGTTCTGGATCATGTCCACAATGCGGGCGGCGCGCTGACCATAGTCCCAATCTTTGGTGATGAGGTAGGGATAGTCGCGCGGGCTGGCTTGATTGTTGGCTGTGACGATGAATCCGCTTTGCGGGTTGAACGTGAAGGGGAGTTCATCGAAGGGAATGAATCCGCTCCAATCGTATTCACCGGACCAGCCGGGGACAGGCAGGGTTCCGTCCCCTTTTTTGCGGATTGGGATATCGCCCGGCGTTTGATAACCGATATTGCCGTCCACATCTGCGTAGAGCAGGTTTTGTGCGGGCACATGGAAGTTCTGCCCGGCAGCGCGGAACTCTTCCCAGTTGGTGGCTTTGTTAAATCCCCAAATGGCTTCGAAAGGTGTTGATGGGGTGAGCGCTGTCCATTGCAGGGCGATGGCATAAGCGTCTGGAAGCGCAACGCCGCTTTTGTCTTTGAAGGGTTGCGCAGTGAGGTCTTCAGGATCAACCTGATCTTTTAACGCCCCGTAGGTGTCTGAGATCACCGGGCCGTGACGTGAGATGCGCACGCTGAGTTCGACCGGATCACCGCCGCCGACTTTGATGGTTTCTTTGCGAATTTCAAAGTCCACCCATTGACCATCCACTTCATATTGATCGGGGTTTTCTGGATTTACTTTTTCAATGAAGAGATCCTGTACGTCGGGACCTAGATTGGTGTATGCCCAGGCGAGGCGGTCGTTATGACCCGCGACAACACCCGGCACGCCGACAAAGGAGAACCCAGTCACTTCAAACGGGCAGGCGTCTGATTTGGGTTGACAGTGCAATGCGTTCTGATACCAAATCGACGGCATTTGAATACCGAGGTGCATGTCATTGGCGAGCAGCGGTTTGCCGCTTGTGGTCAGGTCGCCGGAGACTGCCCAACTGTTCGAGCCAATGTCCGGGCCGGTGGGACCAAGAGCGTTTTCCAATAAGGCCAGTTTTTCAGCAACAGGCTGCAGGTTTAAGATTGATAGTTGGAATTCTGAATCTGCCTTGGGCTGTTGATTTGGGATACTAGCTACGTTTTCGCCAATGGTCGGCACGATCACAGGATAGTCTGCCGGGTACTCAGGATAGAGTTCGGCTAATTGTTCAGGGGTCAGAGTTTTTAGCAGAATGGCGCGCGCGATCTCATCGTCCATGTTGCCGCCCAGATCCCAGGCCATGGCTTTGCCCCAGGTCAACGAGTTGACGGGAGTCCACGGCTCGATCGTGTAGGAGCGGTTGAGAACCCCGGTCAGGATCAAATATTCCAGGCTGAGTTCAATCGGTCCGCGTTCTTGAATGTACGCGTTCACGCCTTCTGTGTAGGAATCGAGCAGGGCTTTCGATTCTGCTCCGAGCATTGCATATTCCTGTTCTGCGACCTGACGCCAGCCAAGCGTGCGCAGGAATGAGTCAGTTTCCACCTGGCCCGCGCCGAACATTTCAGACAAACGCCCTGAACCGATATGCCGCCAAAAATCCATTTGCCAGAATCGATCCTGAGCGTGGACGTAGCCTTGCGCAAAGAACAGGTCATGCGTTGTACCTGCGTAGATGTGCGGGATGCCCATCTTGTCGCGATAGATATCCACCGCGCCATCAAGACCGCTCACTTTAATTTCACCGTCAATTTGCGGAAATGATTTTGGGGCAACGCTGTTTGGGATATAGCTCTTGAAATAAAAAGTCCCGCCCGCGCCAACGATCAGTGCAAAAATAAGGATGCCGATCAATATACGGCCGATCACCTTGCCTGCTTTTTTCATAACTCCTCCAGAGTTGTTTGTGTGCTGGTGCTATCCAGACTTGTTGTAAAACACATTCTCATTCAAAAAGAGACGCTTTTGCAAGCATCCCTTTTTGAATTCAGTCATTCTTTATTATGGAAGGATTTTTACTTTACTGCGCCGGTCATGCGTGGATACCAATACCACAATATGTCTGCCGCGGGTTTGCTGTGAATGGATGCGGATTTATCCTGCAGAGCCACCGGGAGATAATATCCGCGGCTGATGAAACCGGAGACCCAGGGACGGGTGTTGACCGCTGTGAGCATGGCTTCGTAAATATCAGCCTGTGTTTGTAAATTTATGTCCACTGAACTCACTTCCGCATTGGGCTGGTTTAGCGCTGTCCAATCCAGGCATCCGCCCTTGCCGTCTGCGCTGCAGGCGTTGGCTGCGCCTGTAGCGGACGGGTAAGCTACAGCCAGAACGAGCGGTTTTTGCAGTAAGGCTGCCAGAGGCGCGACTTCATTATCCAATAAACGTCCGGCCTCATTCGCATAATCTGCTTTTGTGGCGCTGGGATTGGCCGACAGGGAGGCAGACCATAACAGATACAGGCCGTCCACATCCTGCAGAAAGTTCAATGGCGTTTCAAAACTCGATTTTGTGTATGGCAGTGCCCACAGGATTTGACCTTTGAAATGGGCGCGCACATCCGCAATGATCGACTTCCATTGCGCTTCAACATCAGCGGGCGTGTTGGATGCGGTCCCATCTGACAGTTTTCCATTCGGCAGGGCGGGTGCGATCCAGTCACCGCCGAGGATGAGGGTTTGCGCGCCGGTTTGGGTGGCAAGATCCGCGTAGTTGACGGCGAATGCGCGGTAGCGGGTAAACCAGGTTTGCCACCATTGCGCATCTCGCGGCGCGCCCAGCCAAAAGCTTGAGGATGAAGCCGGGAATTTGGGAGTGGGGAATATTGCGACGTTAAGTCCCAGAGCGCGGGCTTGTGAGACCATGATCGCCGAATCGATCCATAATGGATCTTGCCCGGGCGTTGGTGAAAATTGCAAGGGAGAGACAGTAGCGTAAGTCCAGCTTGGGGTGAGGACGGCGATGTTTGCGCCAAGCGCCTGGACATTTGCGAATGCCTGCGGCGCGTAATAAGACCAATTGGGACGATAGGTGGATTGGAATTCGATGCCGGCGTTGAATCCGCTGGCGCGCGGGACAATACTTGTGCCGACCAGGGTAACCGGTTCGGGATTCTCAAACCATTTCCATGTATTGACCGTGTCTTGAATATCCTGACTCAAAATGCTGGTGGATGCCTGCCGTCCGTTGGGTGATGCTCCGACCGTGTCGCCGTCGTCTGCGCTGCCGCATTGACCGTTGCGGCAATACCGATAGGAGAATGAACCAAGGATATTAAGCGGACCGTAAAGCTTATATGCCCAGCGGTTGTTGCCAAGCGGCCACATGGGGATCGGTTCCATCCAGCCGAATGTATTGAACTGCATATAGATGATGTCGCCGGGCGGTGTGACAGATGGGACGGTCACTTCAAACAGGATCGGCGCGGAATCGCCGGCCGCCCAGGTCTGAACGGCATCTTGAATGGCCAGATCCTGCGCAGGCACCACAAATTCACGCAGGTTCCATTGACCGTTGACGGTGTGTTCTGCGTTCCAGAAGCCGTCGCCCAGAGTATATTTGTATTGGATGTGTGCTCCAATCGGCAATCCGATGGTGACTGAATAGCGGCCGTCGGGCTGCAGGCTTAGGATGGGCATGCGGTCTGTATTCGTGCTGACGCCGCCTTGCAGGTCAGCGAATGTATTTCCGAGTTGGAGGATATTTCCGGCGATGCGCACAGGCACGCCCGGCACGGTAACTTCAGGGACGGTCACGGTAAATGTCACGCTTACGATCTGGGCGGGTTTCACGCGCACGTCAACGCTGGTGGTGTTCCCGCCGCCGACGGTCGCGCCCTGTTCAAAGGTCTGATACATTCCATCAATACTGTACACGACCAGGTTTTGTGTCCCCTCCGGCAACCCGATCAATTCAAAACGACCAAGTGAATCTGTAAAACATTGCTGTCCACCGGCGCTGACGAGTATATTGGGTAACGTGGAGCCGGTATCGGAATTAAATACCTGCCCGACGATCGAACCGGTTGGACGTGTATATGATTTATCTCCCCAGTCGGAAACGATATCGCGTACTTCACCGGGACCCGCCACCAAATGCATACGATAGCGGATGGCCGCGCTCGAGTTCGTATCCTCAAACACTTGTACGGCGCCGCGGCGGATATAGCGATATTTCACAAGGGAGTTAAAAGGTAGTGGCAGCACTGCGGTGTATGTGACCGAGTCGCGCGGGCTCATGGGAAACTGTGTTGCATTCAACGAAAGTCCGGTCACTTCATCCATGATGGCGATGGCGAGCGTTTCATTTGCCTGCAGCGGTTCAGGAATGGTCACCACAAAATTGGTCTGCGCCATAACCTGGGGCGTTGGTGATGCGATCTCACCGGCTGGAATGGGTGTGGAGTTGCCGGGACTCACAGGTGTTCCGAACAAGGATATTGTGCATGCCTGCATGGTTAAGCCAAGCATGAGTAACACAGAAAAAATGCGGCGGGTTGATGGGGCTATCTTGTTCATTCTCTCTCCTCGGTACGCAAATTGAAGCGCTTCGCGCGCCGCGCTAACTTGTCTCTGCGTCGGCCATGTTCCGCTTTCGCCCGGCGTAGGCGATATAGCTCAGCCCGATGCTGACAAAATATAATAAGATCATTGGCGCCATGACCAGTCCCTGATTGACCGGGTCGATGGTGGGTGTGACGGCCGCGGCGGCGATGGCAATGACCACGATCGCCAGACGCCACTGCTGTGCGAGCGCCTGCGGTTTAATGATTCCGATCGCGGACAGGACGTAGATCACAAGCGGGAATTCAAATGATATGCCGATCCAAAACATTATTCCGGTCACAAATGAAAAATAAGATTGCGGGCGCAGTTCGGTCTTGATCCCCAGGAAATTATTCAGGAAAGGCAGGGCGGCCGGCAGCATCACAAAAAAAGTAAATGCCGCGCCTCCCAAAAATAAAAAGGTTGCCAGCGGAATTCCAGCCAGTCCCATTTTTCGTTCGCGGGGTGTTAGACCCGGTGCGGCAAATATCCATAACTCGAGCGCGATGTAGGGGATCGCCAGCGCGATGCCGGAGAACAATGCCACCTTCATGAAGACGCTGATGGATTCGGTTACTTCAATGGCTTTTAGTTTGTCCAGCCCGCCGACAGGCTGGGCGAGGAAGTTAATAATATTTTGTGTAAAAAGAAAGGAGATGCTTACGGTCAGCATAAGCGCAAATACCATCCGCAGCAGATGGGCACGCAGCGCTTCAATATGATCCCAGAATTCCTGGCGGGCTCTTGTGTCTGCGATCAGCCCGCTGACCGTATCGGCAATGTCGTTTTCCCGAGTTTCCGCGTTAAGATAGTTTACAAAGCGTTTGATCGCCCGAAATGGAAACGCAAGAATAGCAAAGATGAAGCGGAATGGGGCTGTAAGGATCCGCCAGGCGCCCCAAAAAAATTTACGCATCTTGTTGTTGATCGCTCTCGTTTGATGTTGGGTCTGTTTCGTTTTGCGGGCTTACAACGATTTCCGGCGGAGTTGCAGATATATGCGTGTCGGGAAATGGGCGCGAGTGTGCCGGAGCCTCGGGATTCTTTGTCCGGCTTGAGGTGTTATAGCGATTGCGCGGTTTCTCCCGCCGACCGGTGGTGGCGTTGTTTAGTTCATTCCCGATCATGTTTAAGTCTTCATTCGCTTCACGCATCATGCGGTTGGGCCATGTGCGCGCCTGGTGGGATAGCTTTTGAAATACCTCCCAGCCTTCCGAGGTGACGATCTTGCGCAGGAATTTACCAATGGTCAGCCCGGCTTTTTGCATATCCTTGGGGCCGAGGACGATCAATGCAAGGATGACAATAAAAATGAGTTCAGATGGACCGATGCCGAGGATTTCCATGGGTTACGATTCCAGATTTTCGGTTTCTGCAATGCGATTTTTAATGATTTGATGGATCTCCTGTTCATGTTCCACCAGTGTGCCAAGCACGCCGTTCACGAAGCGCGGAGCGGAATCTGAACCGTAAAGTTTTGCAAGTTCGACCGCTTCGTTGATGGCAACCTTAACCGGAGTTTCGCGTGAGACTGCGAATTCCCAAAACGCGATACGCAGAATGTTGCGATCAATGGCCGCGATCTGATCGAGCGGCCAGTCAGGCGCGTATCTTGCGATCAATTGGTCCAGGTCTTGTTTAAGGGGCAGTACGCCAAAGACGATCTGCCGCGCGAATTCGGCCAGATCATCGCCAAGCGGTACTTCTTCGAGGCGAATCGTTAGCACATCGCCCGGAAGGTGATTGTTCGCAATATCGGTTTCGTAAAGTACTTGCAGAGCAATACCGCGCGCTCTGGATCGGGGTTTCATGCTTTCAAGCCTCGCTGTCTGCGTAATCTATATCTTCGATGTGGATGTTGACGTGACCGACATCCATGCCGACCATTTCATGAATGGCGCGGGTCACATTCTGCTGAACATTGCGGCTGACTTCGCGGATATTCACATCCTGCAGCAGGATGAGATGCAGGTTGATAAATACAGTGTTCTCTTCCGTTTCAATACGGACCCCGTCGCCTGCTCCGCGTTTGAAGAAGCGATTCACACCCCCAGAGACGGGCGCGAGTCTGCTGACGCCGGGCACGCTCAACGCGGAAAGCCGCGCGATGGTAGTGAGTACTTCGGGGGATACGGTTGTTTTGCCTTGCATGTTCTCTATCATGGTTCACTCCTTTTACATCATTGCCATGCCGCCGTCCACGCCGAGGACTTGACCGGTGATATACGCGGATTCGTCCGAGGCGAGAAATGCGGCGGCGTAGGCGATCTCTTCGGGTTTGCCTTTGCGCCCAAGCGGGACCATTTTAAGCGCGGCTTCAAGTACTTCGGGTGTCATTGCATCCAGGATCTCCGTATCCACAAAGCCCGGCGCGATGGCGTTGACGGTGATATTGCGCGCCGCGATCTCGCGTGCGAGCGCCTTGGTGAATGCGATCTGTCCGCCTTTGGATGCGGAATAATTCGTCTGTCCGGGGTTGCCCATTTGACCGGCGACCGATGCGATATTGATGATCCTGCCAACACGTTTGCGCATCATGTGTTTGACCGCGGCTTTCGAGCAGTTGAAGGTGCTCTTCAAGTTGGTGTTAATGACCGCGTCCCAGTCTGCTTCGGGCATCATCATGATCAGCTGGTCGCGGGTGATGCCGGCGTTGTTGACCAGAATGCCCAGGTCGCCGAAGGTTTCGATCGCAAATTTCACCAGCGCTTCGGCTTGTTTGAAATCTGAAACGTCCGCCTGAAATGCTGCGGCTTTGCCGCCTGAGGCTTGATTTGTTTAACTACTTCTTCAGCAGACTCGGGTGACTTATTGTAATTGACCACCACCGCCGCGCCGCGTGCCGCGAGTTCCAGGGCGATGGCGCGTCCAATTCCGCGCGAACCGCCAGTGACGAGTGCTACTTTGTTCTCTAATGATAAGGTCATGATGTCGGTTCCTTTTCTGATGTCATTACAAGGAAGATCGTTTCCCGACGGAGCAATTCTGAATTAAGCAGAAGATTGCTTCGTCGCAAGAACGCTCCTCGCAATGACATTATGATTATTTGGAATTATACACTCTGTTATGTATGACTTGACCTTTTAACCCAAAAGCCAGACCCGCGCCGCCGCCCAATGCAAGGATCGCCGCCCATAGGAAGGCATCCTGCCAGAAGCGGATGGGAAAGAGGCGGATCAAGGTATCTGAATAATAAAAGAGCCACGAGTCGCCTTCGAAAAATATTGAATGGAAGAAGCTGAAGAATTGCCAGAATACATCTGGGCTGATGGCGATGCCGATGCCCGCAATGAGTCCCAGTGAGACAGCCAGCCCGATCATCCACATTCCGCCGCGGCGCAGTCCGTTGATGAATTCGTAAACCCAATCTCCGCGCCAGGCGAGCATGGCAAGCAGCGCCAATATCGCAAGTGAGATATACCAAACATTCAACGCGCCGCGCACAACATTTTTCACGTCGGCCATGTGGGTGAGTTCGCGTTCGTTATACAGCGGACTGCCGTTTTCGAATTTCAGGTCGCCGAGATAGGAAATATCCCCGTTGTTGATGAGATAGTCCACCGCGAAGGGCGCCCAATGCAAACGGTCCTGCTGTGTGAAGCCATATTCGTCGGCGGGGAAATAAGGCATTCTGTATTCGATGTTGAAAAAAAGCGGGCTGAGTAGAATCCGCAGGGCGGTGCCGATCAGCGCCAGCGGGATGAGGAGAGAGGTCAGATAAGAGAGGATGTTTTTCATGGTTTCTTTTTATATGTACGTTACTGCTTTGGCGGAAGTGCACCGCCTCGCAACGACATGGAACTACTGCAAAAATTCCAGGCCGCCTTGAAGCACAAAGCTGACGACCATATCGTTGACGATCCACTCGATGGGGGCGAGGTCGTCGGTGAAGACTGTGGTGGTTGTGTAGCCGTCTTTGAAATTTGCAAACGTGGATGACATGGCCGCGATCAGTAATGGGTCAACATTCGGGTCGGCAGCCAAGGCAACCAGATTGTTAGAAAAATTTTCACGCAGCGTGGGCTGTTTGGTGGCGAAGATCATGGTGTTGAGTGTGCCGGGGATATCCATAATATGAATGGATGGGAAGACCGTGCCTATCGTCGTCGCCAGTCCGTCTATCAGGCGGCGGTCGCCGGGGACGGAACCAACATTGATGGTCAGCACCCCGTCATCGGTCAGGTGCGAAGCGACGATGCTGAAGAATTCCTGCGTGGTCATGTGCGGGGGGATGTATGGGGGGCGATAGGCATCCACGGCGATAATGTCATATTGATATGGACTGCGTTCAAGGTTCAAGCGTCCGTCGCCGATATGCACGGTTAAATTCGGCAGGTCCAACCCAAAATATTTTTCACCGACCTCCACGATCTTTCCGTCGAGTTCAAAACCGTCAATGGCAATCTCCCCATAGACGGCGTTTGCCTGACGCGCAGCCGTGCCTGCCGCGAGCCCGATGATCGCCATGCGTTTGACATCCTGAGGTTTGCGGTCCGCGTAAAAATATGGGCCGACCAAAAATTGTTCCCACGGGCCGCCGTAATTCATTGTGTCGGGATGATAGATCGAGTGAATGCCCTGACCATCATTCAGTTTCAAAAGCGTAAACCCGTTCGCTTCCTGCACCTGAATATAGTTATAGGCGGACTCGGCTTCATAGATCTGCCCGTTGCTGGTCTTGAGCGCCTGCCCGGCGGAAAGCACGGCAACGATCGCAAGCGCGACAGGCATCCAGATCAATTTGAACATTTCACGCGGGCTTGCGAATTTTCCCAGACCAGCCAGCGCGACGAACAATAAAAACAATCCGAAGACCAAAAATGTTTTGGTTGTACCGATGGTCGGGATGGTGACGAGCGTGGGCAGGAAGGTGCCGATGAACGAGCCAAGGGTTGAGATGGCGTAGATCTGCCCCGAGGCCTGACCTGACTTTGAGGTATCGTCCACCAGCAGGCGGATGGCAAAGGGGGAGATCATGCCAAGCAGGGTGATGGGTACGCTGAACAGGATCAATACTGCGACGAACGATCCCGCCATGATGCCGACGCTGAGCGCCTCAAACGCGGTCGCCGCGGACCTGAGGACGGGTCCGGCGATATAGGGGACGAGTCCAATTGTGAACGCGCCCCACGCCAGGATGCGGTACATGGCGGCGGGCGTCGGGTTTTTATCCGCAAATTTACCGCCAAGCGAATATCCCAGCGAGAGATAGATCAGGATCAATCCGATAATGCTGGCCCAGACGAGATTGCTCGTGCCGAAGACATTGCCGATGAGTCTGCCCGCGGCGAGTTCGGCGGCGAGCGTGGTCATGCCAGAGACAAAGACTGTAAAAAGCAGGTAGCGTTTCATTGTTGTTCCAAGAAATAAGATGGGGCGGATTATACACGCTATGAGCGGATGAACTACATCCTCATCACGACGGGATATCAAGGAATATTTTTTTGGATATGATCCGCCTGAAACCGATTATTGAGTTGTGACCTGGATTGACTCGATCAGCCTGTCCAAAATCAGCAAGGAAGGGGTGTAACTATCAGCCGGCGCATCGTTCAATTTTTGGGTTACGGCGCTTAAGTAGGCTGGGAAATCAAGATCGGTTCCGCTGCCGAAGGGTATGCCATCCGCGGGAGTGACGGCGTCCGGGCTGCCGTTGGAGACAAGAAATGCGGCGTTAACGTGAAAGATGGCTGAGACAAAATATTCACCATCCGTGGTGATCCCTTGATAGTAGTAGAACAAGTCTTCGTTGGTGATGGGGGCGAAGTTCGTCAACACCTGGGTCAGTTGGCGGACGCCATGACCGTTCTTGAAGTTGACGGGCTGGGCTTGCGCCGAGAACTCTCCCTGTAATAATCCATCAGGCAAGGGCTGGGAGGTGTCCGCTCCGGAGAGCAGGGCGGTGACAGCTTCCTGCAAAGGCTGTCCATAGGCCGCATACTCTGAAGCATTGAATACCAAAAGTCTGGCAGTTCCCGCTGCCGGAAAGTTCGTGAATTGAAAAGCGATATGTTCCGCCATGGGTCCGTTACTTGGGTTGATGTACGGAAACTCAACATCAGTGGTCTGTGAGGAGGATACGCTTAAGTTCAATTCCAATGGAATTTCAAAGTTGATATTGTCATATGAGACGGGCAATCCGCCGGCAGTTGAAGCGGCGGGATCGGTTACAACGATCTCGTATTCCTTTTCCCCGATCTGACCGCTCACCATGGTCCCGACACACCCTGCAAAAACTGTGAATTTATACGTGCCAGATTCTTCAGGAATACCGCTGATCATGGCGGCGTCTTCACCATCCATCTGAACAAGCTCCAGCCCGGCCGGCAATGCTCCGTTTGAAATGCTGACGCTGTCCAAAGGTGTGACATTTTGCGTGATCTGTATTTTTGCTTCATATAAAACACCAACTTGCGCGGCCGGCAGGGAATCGGGTTCAAAGATGAGCACTTCTGTCACAGGTTCAAAATAATATGGGTCTGGCTGCGGGGTGGCGTCAATCGGACCTGTGAAGAGCGAGCAGGCGATCGAGAAAAATACAGTCAATATGAGCGCTGACAAGACGGGCACGGCTTTATTTTTCATGGTTTCCTCCAGGGCGAATCGCCTGAAAATTTTGAATGAGATGCGCGGATTATACACGGGGGATGAGGAAGCCTCCGTGCCGCGTGATGCCGCAACAGAATAGAAGAGGGAATATTTTAGCGCGGGACGGGACTACGTTTAATTGTTGAGTCTTATAAATATCACTGTTTGAACCGCAAAGCCCGCAAAGAGCGCGAAGAAACCAGCGAACTTCAGGTTAATGTTTTTTCCGCTCCTGGAAAAACCATGAGCTATACTTGGACTTGCTCAACGCAAGAGTGTGCGGCGCAAGTGTCTCCGCCAAAGAATAAGCGCGGCTCGCAGACACAGTAGAAAAATTTTGAGGTTTACCCAAATGTATATTCCCAAACTTTACTGCGAAGAAGACCGGGAAAAAATAGTTGAATTTCTGCGCGCGAACAATTTCCCGGCGCTTGTCACTTACGACGGTCAATTACCGATCGCCACGCACCTGCCTGTGGAAGTCCGCGAAGAGGAAAACGGTGCGCTGACCATTCTGGGTCACATGTCGCGCGCGAACCCGCAGTGGAAGAGCTTTGGCGAAGCGGAAGTCCTGCTGATCTTTCAGGGCGCGCACACGTATATTTCGCCGCGCTGGTATGGACATGTCAACGTGCCGACCTGGAACTACATGATGGTGCATGTATATGGAAAGGTGCGCCTGGTGGAAGGGGATGAACTGTATGCGCTGTTGAGTCGATTGGTAAACAACCACGAAGAGCCTGTTTCGTATAGCCTTGAAGGACTGCCGCAGGACTTTGTGCAGAAAGAGATGAATGGCGTGGCGGGTTTTGCGGTGGATGTGACACGGATGGATGCGGGCTATAAGCTCAGCCAGAATCGAAATGATGCCGACCATGAGAACATCATCCGTGAGCTGGAAGGGCGGGGGGACGAGAATTCAACTGCGGTGGCGAAGGCGATGAAAGGTAAAGGAAAGATGAAGGATAAGAAGATGTTGGGAGGCTGCTTCGGCAGGATTAGGAGCGCCGCAACATAATGGATTTTCCTTGACGAAACATGCCCGCGCGTATACAATCCAAGCCGTTATGTGACCAGCGTCTCCGCGAGGAGGCGCGTTTTCTGCCAGAAGCGTGTTGTTCGAATGTTCAGCGGTGTTTGCCGCTTTTCAAATTCATTTTATATGGCGAAGGTAACCGCGCGATCGCGGTGAGAGGCGCCGAGGAGTAATGATGGAAAAAGTTGTATTGAAAGCCACCAAACGTGATGTATTGGGCAAGCAGGTGAGAGCCTTGCGCCGCGATGGTCAATTGCCGGCTGTGATCTATGGCCGTCATGTCGATCAACCGGTCTCGATCTCGCTGGATGCGCATGTCGCCGAGCAGGTCTTTGCCAAGCTGACATCTTCCACGCTTGTGACGATCGAAGTAGCCGGCGGCGAGGAATTCACCGCCATCGTGCGCGAGAAGCAGCGCAATTATATTAAAGGCAATCTGACACATGTGGATTTCCTGGCGCTCGACCTGACCGAAAAGATCCGCACCAAGGTGCGCCTGACGTTCGTGGGTGTCGCCCCGGCTGTGAAGGATTACAGCGCCGTGCTCGTGCACCGCATGGACGCGCTCGAAGTGGAGTGCTTGCCGACCGACCTGCCCGAACGTATCACGGTCGATATTTCCTCCATTCGTGAGATCGGCAATAACATTCACGTGCGCGAGATCCCGCTGCCGGAGAATGTGCTTGTGCTCGATGACGAAGATGATGTTGTGATCGTAGCCACACTCGTCAAGGAAGACGCCGCTGACGCCGCTGCCGTTCCCGGCGCTGAAGCCGCCGCCCCTGACCTTAGCGTTGAACGCGGCAAGAAGGACGACGAAGCCGCCGCGCCCGCCAAGAAGTAAGTTTTTTGAATTCAAAAAATCCGCCATCATTTCGATGGCGGATTTTTTATTTTAATACTTCAAGCACTTTGAGGAAGTTCACGGTCATGCGCGCGGTGGCGCCCCACAACAATTCGCCGTCGTAGGGATGGTACGCGATCAACGATCTTTCTGATTCGCGCAATGAAAATTCCCAGTAGTTTTTTTTGCTGGCAAGCCATAAGAGCGGGATGGTGAAGATGCGCCCGACCTCGAAGCCTGAAACTTTGAACGCGTATGGATATGGGATGACACCCACGACCGGGGTCACCCGAAAGCTGCTGATGGTTATCAACTGGCTGAGCCGCCCGAGGACGGTGACATCCGCAGGGCTCATGCCGATCTCTTCATCCGCTTCGCGCAAGGCGGTCTGTTCCGGCGTGGTTTCGCCCTCATCGCAAGCCCCGCCCGGGAAGGAAACCTGTCCCTTATGCGATTCGACCCGCTCGGTGCGGCGCGTGAACAGGATGTGCCACTCGTCTTGAACATAGGTCAGCGGAATAAGCACAGCCGCGCATTTTAGGACGGTGTCCGGCTTAACGGGCATCTCTGCATAGCCATCCGAGTCGGGCGCGTTTTGCTCCGCTTCGAAAAGTTTTTGGGCGATGTAGTCTTCGGTCAGGTTTGGCATAAATATTTATAAAAGAGATGGCAAGGGAACCGCGAGAGGCTTTCCTTGATAGATGGTCTTCATATGAATAAAATTACCTGTTACGCATCTTCACGCAGCGGGCTGCCGCAATAGGCACATTCCGCGGTGATATCGTCAAGCCATTCGATCTCATCGGGCCTGACCGCGCCGCCGCAGGATGGGCAGTGCGTGGGCAGGATCGGTTTTTTTGCCGGGGCAGATTCAGCGGGAAGTTTCTGAGGCGAGTTGGCGTTCAGTAAGTCAGAGATCTCATCCGCTTCAACATTCAATCCGCGCGATCTGAGTTCGTCCAGCGCCTGCTGTCCGAAGGCTTGCATGCGCGGGAAGCGGCCCTGGTCTGCGAGCAGGGTTAATCCGCGGCGCAGGTGAGCAACGCCCGCCTGGACCTGCCCGCTTAGAATGGCGGCGCGGCCGGCCTGCATGAATAAAAATGGCGCGCGCTGCGGGAAGCGCGTTTGAGCGCCTTGTGCCAACTGGTTGTAAGCCTCCGCCGCCGCGGAATAATCCGCATCGGCCATCAATTGATTGGCGCGTTGCAGCATGGGCGGGATGTTCGGGTTTCCCATTCCCCTAAACAAGCGTTGTCCTCTACGACGGAACATGGATAAGCCTCTGATACTAGAAAAATTTATGATTCAATGCCAACTTCATTTGCCAGTTCCAATCCGCGCGGATCGGTGGACGGTTCGATCCTTCTGGCGAAGATCAAATAACCGGTGTGCGCCACCATGCGGTCGGTCGGGCGCAGACGGGCCGGGTCAGATTTGTAATGGCGCAGCATCAGCTCGCAGACCTCCACGAACGCGAAGCCATTTTTCTTCAAGGCGTACAGCGTCTTTTCCACTTGATTAAAGGTGGGCAGCAATGTCCCAAAGAATCCGCCGGACTTGAGCGCGGCGCGCACCTGCGGGATGTAATCGAATGAATTTTGCACATCGAGGAAAAATGCGTCCGCATCGGTTTCATCGAAGCCTTGCATGATGTCGCGCAGTTTGAAGTCCACGCGCGCGGCCAGCCCGACGCGCTCCAGATTCTTACGCGCCAGGTTTTGGGTATCCTGTTTTTGTTCATATGAGATCACGCGTCCCTCCGCGCCGACCGCGGTCGCCAGGGCAATGGTCATGGAACCGGAGCCGGTGCCGGCTTCCATCACGCGCTGACCGGGGGCGACTCCCATCGTGATGAGAATGTATCCAATGTCTTTTGGGTAGAGGATCTGTGTGGCGCGCGGCAGGTCGTTGAGGATGTCTGAAATGGAGGGCTGTAATAAAAAGAACGGCGCGCCCATGTGACTGAAGACCTGCGAACCCCACGGCTTGCCGATCAGATCGTCGTGCTTAAGGACGCCGCGATGACTTTGAACGTCGCCGCCGGCTTTGAGGGAAAAGATAAAGTGTTTGTGCGTAAGCCCGACCAGTTGGGCAAGGTCGCCTTCGCTTGCGGTGGATGTGTAGATCATGATGTTTGTTTTACTCCCTCTTCATTATTGGATTCGATCTGCGGAATGATGACGGCATTTCTTAACTTCCGATTGGAGGCGATCAATACCGCGAACATCCCGACCGCCAGCACGCTCATGCCGCAGATCGCGGCTGGAATGATATTGAAAACCCAGCCTGTTTTTCCGATCAATTGGCCGATGGTCGAGATGCCCATGCCGACGGCGCAGGCGTTCCAGATCCCGTGAATGGCCACAGCGCAGAAATACGCGGCGAAAAAACGCGCGGTTCTTTTTTCACGGAAGGCCGAAACGATGCCCCAGCCAACCAGGCCTGACGCGGTGATATGTAAAAGGCTGGTGCCTGCGCGGACGCTGACGATGACCGGCCAGCTGACGCTGCCGTCTCCGCTCGCGTTCAGGCTTTCGACCAGGGCAAATGCCGCGCCGCTTAACATGCCCAGTGCGAAGCCCTGCGCGGGCGACGCCACTTTTCGGGCAAAGATCCAGACTGCGAGCGGCTTGATCAATTCTTCGATCATGGGGACCAGCAGGGCGATGTATCCCAGCGCGGCTGCGATCACAGCGGGTGAGGTGATATAGGGCGCGAGCGTATTGATGATGACCTGCGGGTCGGATTCAATTTGGAGGCTTTGGCTGAGGTTGATGATCTCCCGCAGGAGTTCGGGTTTTTGAACCGCGATCAGGAGCATGCCAATGATCACGACTCCCAATAGCGAGATCATTTCCAGCACGATCATGATCAACGGACCGATCGTCATGCCCAGACCCAGCGCGCTAAAGAACCGCCAGCGCGGGCCAAGCTCGATCCCGTGCGTGCCAAGGCCGAATACGATCCAGATCGGCGGTGCGATCACGAGAACGGTTAATGCGGGGAGTAATATCCAGTTCAGCCAGGCGATCTCTGCGAAGGCGGCCGCGCCCCCGACGCCTGCGGAAACACTGACAACCCCGATCGCGGCAGCGACCTGCCAGACCGCGAATGGGAACTTGAATGAAAGGTCGGCTTGCGCGCGTCCCATTGCCTTTTGCAGGATGAACCACAGGCAGATCACCAGGATGATGAACATGAGACCGAACGCGAAGGAACTGATCATTCCGCCGGCCGGATCAGCGCCATTGGTGAAGAGTCCGTAGATTGAATTGATCCCCAGCCCCAAAGCGATTAAGAACACGAATGCCGCGCTCATTCCAAGGACGGCCAGGATCAAAACCGAAGGCCAATGTATGTTCTTTGTCTGCATTATTTTTCTTCTATGATGACACTGATGATCTTATCGCCGGGCGGCAGGCTCACGCCTTGTGACGGGTTGCGCGGAGTTAAGTTTTCAGCCGCATCCAATCCGCTGATGACCTGCCCAAAAATTGTATAACCGCCATCCAGGTGCGGGGCGGGCGCAAAGGTAATGAAGAACTGACTGCCGTTCGTGTCCGGTCCGAAGTTTGCCATGCTCACCATGCCGGGTTTGTCGAATTTCAGGCCGCTGTTCTCGTTGTTAAAGAAGTAGCCGGGATGGCCTTTGCCTGTTCCGCTCGGGTCGCCGGCTTGAGCCGCGAACCCGGGAATTACGCTGTGAAAGGTGACGCCGTCGAACCAGCCCTGCCGCGCAAGGAACACGAACGAGTTCACCGCGAGGGGGGCTTTATCGGGAAATAATTGCATGACGATCTCGCCCTTTTCTGTTTTGATCGTAGCGATATATTGCCTGGACGGATCGATATTGAAGGCGGGACAGCTTGTAAATTGTTTTTGCCCAAGCGCGATCAGCCCGATCGTGTCGCTCATGTTTTGATAATCGAGAATATACGACGGCTGGAGCGCGCCATTGATCAGCACCAGCGGCACCGCCGGGACACTTAATTTTTTTGCCGCTTCATACATGACCATCATCCTGGTCGTGGTTTGACCGTCCCTGATCGCCGCTTCAAGTGAAGCCCCGTCCATGCCAGCTTTTACAGCTTCGCGGATGACCCAGGCGTCAAAATCAATCGGAGCCAGAGACTGCCATTCATTGTATTTGGCGAATAACAGATCATACATTGTCCAAAATTGACCTTGCTCATCCGCCGCCAGCGCGGCAAGAATGGCTTTGTCAGATTTGTCCATGATACCGATCAGCGGAAAAGGGCGGAAGACAAAGCGCACATCCGTATGGTTGCGCATCAACTCGCCGATCACGCCCGCCATGGTGCTGCACCCCTGCGCTTGAAAATCACAATACTCAACAATGGTCACTGGCGCATCCGCCGGCCCAAAGGAAAAATCAGTTTGAGCGACGGGCGGGAAGAGCGATTCAGCGCTGGGCGCCAGGGTCGGTTCGGCGGAAATGGCGGCACAGCTAACGGCCGGGGTGGGCGTATCCAGAATGAGCGGGTTTTCAATGACGACCGCAGTGGAAACAGGCGTGCCTTCTGTTGCGGGCGCACAGGCGTTAAGAACGAAAGCGGTTGTAACCGACAACAGCAGCAAAAATAAGATCCTTTTCATTTATTGGTTTACCGTTTTCTGTAGTTGTTCAAAACTGGTCATCCATGAAATGGTATTGACAAAGTCAGCCAGCGAGCCGCTTTGTTCGCGCAGGGCGCGCACTGCCGGGCCGACGGGGTCTTCTCCAGCCGCGCCGCCGGGCGAATCTGCGTAGGCTCCGAAAAATGCAAAATACGCCTGGTTGATCTTGCGGAATAAATACCCGTTGCTCAGGAACATCAGGCGGCGTTCCTCCATGTATGCTTCGGCTTCCTCGATCTTTCCTTCTGCAAGCAGGGCATCCACGTTAACGCGGGTTTCGCGCATTTCTCCGCGAAAATCAAATGTTGTTTGTGAAAGGGTCGCGGGCTGGGCACGGTCAAAGGGAACAGAGATCAAGCCCGGGCGCGGATGGGAGGCGCTTTTCAGTTCGGGATAAAAACGTTCGATGACGAGTTCTCCAATTTCATTGCCGGCAATGGATGCGGTCGTCTCATTCATCGTGCGGAGTTCGGGCGTATTGCTGTACAAAATTCCAAGCGGACGAAGGGTAAGGTAATTATGGATCCACTCGTGCGCGACCGTGCTGAGCATCCATCTCATGTCTGTGCTGCGCATGACCATGGTCGGGTAAACACCCACGCCCCCGATATGCACGACCAGCGATGATGAATTAAGTCCCTTGTCCACACGGCTTTCAAGCGCAGCCTGTTCATCAACAGTGATATCCATGTTGATGGAAATATTTGCGGTTTGTTCGATGCGGTCGCGCGGTGAGACGATCAATGCCATGGGCAGTGCCGTCGAGTGATACAAGACATTGGGCAGCGGCTCACCAAGGGCGGTCAGACCCAGCTCTGCGAGAATTTGACTGACCTGATCTTGCAGGACAGCTTCGGCGAAGGGCGCGAGTTCGGATTGGCGTGCTTGTTGCAGCGCCAATTCTTCGCGGACCGAGGCCGAGGCACTTTCTTTATCGAGAATGGCGGCGTCCGCGTAGATCTGTTCGAGTTGATATTCTTTTTCGAGGATGGCGCGGGTGACGCGAAAATATTCTGTGACAGCCTGTTTTTGGGCCGAGTTATTTAATGTGTACGGCACTCCGATGGACGCCGAGCGTAGTTTGAGCATGGCGGCATTCGCCATCCAGGTAACATAATTGAATTCGATCTGGCGTGTGTAAGCGCGCACCTTTTCAATTGGATCTGAAAGGGAGGGGTTGCCATAGTTGACGAGCAGGGCGAGAATGAGCAAGGTAATTCCCATTTCAAGCCCGCGTACGATACGATTAAACATGCATGGGATTATACCCGTACGGGCGCAGCGTATCAAAAGCGAAAGGCGAAGCCATGATAAATGCCTCGCCTTTCTCACATAAAAAACCTTGCCCTCACAGCAGGTTATTTTTTATTTTTCAAATACTCGTCGATCGAAAGCGCGGCTTTTCTTCCGCCTACCATGGCCGTGACCACCAGGTCGGGACCGGTCACGCAGTCGCCGCCGGAGAATACGCCCTCGCGTGATGTGTTGCCTTTGGCTTTATTTTTAACGGTGATCAATCCCCAATCGTGAACTTCCAGGTTTGGAGTGGTCTTGCCAAGGATCGGGTCAGGCCAATAGCCCAGCGCGAGGACCGCAGTGTCGGCCGCCACGCTGAAGTTCGAGGCTTCCACAGGAACGGGTTTGCGGCGTCCTTTTGCATCGGGTTCGCCCAGCTTCATCTCAATACATTCCACGGCTGCCAGTTTTCCATCCGCGCCGGCGATGAATTTTACGGGCTGGGTCAGGAAACGGTATTTTGCGCCTTCTTCGCGCGCCATCTTGCGATCTTTCTTGCCGCCGGGCATTTCCTTTTCGGTACGGCGGTACAGGCAGGTTACATCTTCAGCGCCGAGCCGCAGCGCGGTGCGCAAACAGTCTGAGGCTGTATCACCGCCGCCGATAACCACGACGCGCTTGCCGATCTCTAACGGCTTGCGCATATTCTCAGGAAGTTGATCGGCGTCCACGTTTCCGCGGATGAGGAAATCCGTCGCTTCAAAAACACCTTCGAGGTCTGTGCCCGGGGTGTCTTCCATTTTTGCGTCGATCTCGGAGCCGACACCGATGAAGACAGCTTCGAAGCCTTCTTCGAACAAGCCGTCAATTGTTTTGTCTTTGCCAATATAAGTATTGGGGGAAAATTTCACACCTGCCCGTATATATTCCTCCCACTTCTCCTCCCAGACATCCTTGGCAAGTTTGAAATTTGGAATTCCATAGACGAGCAACCCGCCTGGGGCAGGCTTGGACTCGAAAATTGTGACATCATACCCCTTTTGAATGAGCACTTCCGCGCAGCCCAATCCCGCGGGTCCCGCGCCGATCACGGCAACTTTCTTTCCATTGGGAGCGCCGACGGGAATTACATATCCTTCGGTGCGGCGTTCGTAATCCACCGTGAACGCTTCCAGTTCGCCGCACAGTACGGGTTGATGATGTTTATTCAATACACAAGAACCCTGGCATAAGGCTTCATGCGGGCAGACCCGTCCGCACACTTCCGGCAGGGAGCTTGTATTGTGATAAATTCCCGCGGCTTCAACGAACCGCCCCTGTTCGATCAACCACATGGCAGAGGGGATATCATTGGCTGTTGGGCATGCCACCATGCAGGGAGCCGGGTCCGGGCAGTGGATGCAACGAGCGGCTTCCACCATCGCTCGTTCAGGATCGAACTCGATCACAACGTCATCGAAGTCGCATGTGCGCACTTCCGGTGGTCGCAGATCGAGGTCGAAAAACGGACGATTGGCGCGCTCTTTGCGGTCAATTGCTAAAAATTCACTGGGAACAGCCTGCATCATGCCTCCAAGACCACTGATGGAATCCTACAAATAAAATCATCCTTTGACGGGTATGATGATACCTAATCTATTAAGACATACAAAGGCGTAAATGTCACCAAACCATGAGACAATCGTCACAATTTTCTCGTTAGACATTTATTAACCCGCCGGCATAAATTCGACCCAATCGTTCGACGGTGAATTAGAATATATGCCGTTCGTGAATGTTGTCATTAAATAAATTGATGGGATCCATTTCAACGTGTAAGAACCACCGTTTGCGTGTTGACTGAATCCCGGAGGAATCCCATGAAACAATTTTTTTCGAAATTTTCCCGCACAGCCTGGATCATTATCGGTGTGCTTGTGGTCGCTGGTTTGGCGGCTTTTATTTACAGCAGTACGCGCGGCGAAACCGTCTCGACATTTCAAACTGCAAAAGCGGAACGCGGCAACCTGGTCGCTACTGTTGGAGCGACGGGAAGTGTGCGTGCCAGACAAAGCGCTGTATTGGTCTGGCAGACAACCGGCATTGTGGACGCTGTCAATGTGGATGTAGGCTCGCGTGTCACACGTGATGATGTGCTGGCAAGTCTTAGCAAGGCTTCCCTCAATCAGAGCATTATCCTTGCGGAGGCAGACCTCTCCAGCGCAAAAAAAGCCCTGGATGACCTGCTCAATTCTGATACAGCGCGCGCCCAAGCCTTGATCGCAGTCAGAAATGCAGAGAAGGCTTATGAAAAAGCCTATAACTGGCGCATTCAATTGAATGGCAAGATCGATAACAAAGATTATGTTTGGGTCAATGGCATTCTGAAGGTCAGAGAATATAAGGGCTATGCAAGCGCGGAAACCATCGCAAAAGCGGATGAAGACCTGGCGCTGGCGGAAGCGAAATTAAATGACGCGCGCAGAAATTATGAACGCCTGAACAGCGGGACAGACCCTGCTGAAGTTGCCGCGGCTGAAGCGCGAATTGCCGCCGCGCAATCCACATTGAATATGGCGTATCTGATCACGCCGTTCGATGGTACTGTTACGCAGGCTGAACCTGCCGTCGGAGATCAAGTTACCACTGGAGCGGTCGCGTTCCGCGTGGACGATCTCTCTCATCTGCTGGTTGATGTTCAGGTTTCGGAAGTGGATATCAATACATTGAGCATCGGTCAAGCCGCAACACTGACCTTCGATGCGATCCTGGGCAAGGAATATAAAGGCGAGATCGTGGAAGTTGGACAGGCTGGCGATAATGTTCAGGGCGTTGTCAACTTTACAGTGACGATCGAACTGACCGACGCGGATGAACTGGTCAAACCCGGCATGACTGCCGCTGTCAATATCGTAGTGCAGGAAGTAAAGGATGTCATTCTGGTCCCGAACCGCTCCGTGCGTTTGGTGGATGCGGAACGGGTGGTCTTCGTGCTTGTAAACGGCGTGCCGACTCAGGTCAAAGTACAACTTGGCGCATCCTCTGATACGATGAGCGTGTTGGTGGGCGGAGATTTAAAGGAAGGCGATGAGATCATTTTGAATCCACCTTCCATTAGCGGCAGTCCGTTTGGAGGCTAACATGGACCTCGTGATCGAAGCCCGCAATTTAACCAAAACCTACCGTATGGGTGAGTTTCTGGTTGAAGCGCTGCGTGACGTTTCATTTAACATCAGGCGCGGTGAAATGGTTTCCATTATGGGGCCGTCTGGTTCCGGAAAATCCACCATGATGAATACGCTCGGGTGTCTGGACAGACCAACGTCGGGTGATTATATTTTGGACGGCGAGTCGGTCGCCCAGATGAACGATGATCAGCTTGCCAGTGTCCGCAACCGCAAGGTCGGATTTGTTTTCCAAAGTTTCAATCTGCTCTCCCGGCTAACCGCCCTGGGAAATGTTGAGCTGCCGCTGCGATATTCAGGGATGACTGAAGGACGCCGCGATCTTGCAAAAGCGGCGCTTGAAGCGGTTGGACTGGAAAACCGCATGACCCATCGCCCGTATGAGCTATCAGGCGGCCAGCAGCAGCGTGTAGCCGTAGCCCGCGCCCTGGTTAATAATCCCGCCATTATCATGGCAGATGAACCAACAGGCAATCTTGATTCAAAGGTGGGCAAAGAGATCATGAACCTGCTTCTCAATTTGAATAAAGACCGCGGCACAACTTTGATCATCGTGACGCATGATGCATCCATCGCCGAGCAAACCCAGCGGGTGATCCGTTTGCGGGATGGACAGCTTGAATCTTCCGGTGAAGAAGAAAGTGCAGGAAAGAAAAAATGACCTTTGGACAAGCACTTCTCGAAGCCCTTGAAAGCTTGAACGGCAATAAGATGCGTTCCGGCCTGACCGTGCTCGGCATCGTGATCGGTGTTGCTGCGGTGATCGCCATGCTGGCCGTCGGTAATGGAGCCCAGGCATCCATTACAGGTTCCATTACGAGCATTGGCACGAACCTGTTGTTTGTATTTAGCGGCAGCCAGGATGGACCTCCGGGCGGCCCTGGCAGCGGCAGGAGTGGAAACAATGACCGCCCGTTGACTTTGGCTGACGCGAAAGCGATCGCAGACCCCTTCGCGGCGCCGTCCGTTGAATCTGTCGCCCCCGCCATTCAAGGGAATGGAAAGATATCCTATGGCGGCGAGAATTCCTCGGTGACCATTTCAGGCGTTACGCCGGCTTATTCCACAGTGCGTAACCTGGAGATCGCCGAAGGTGAATTCATTAACGAAGAGCAGATGCTCGGGCGCATGTCCGTTGTCGTGCTGGGACCCGCCACTGCTGACGCGGTTTTTGGACGGCATGACGGGATCGTCGGTGAAACCATCCGAATTGAAGGTTCCCCCTTCCGCGTGATCGGTATTCTGGTCGCAAAGGGCGGCGGCGCATTTGGCAGTGAAGATGACAGCGCGTATATTCCCTTCACCACCGCGCAGGCGCGCCTTATTAAACGAGACTCACGTGATCAAATCGATGTTCTTTTTGTGCAGGCTACCACCGCAGAGGCGGTCACTCAAGCTGCCGATGAGATCAAGAATATCCTGCGTCAGCGCCATCGCACGCCGATCGGCGTGGACGATTTCACTGTTTTCACTCAACAGGATTTTCTTAAGACCTTTGAAACCATCACAGGTGTTCTGACGATTTTCCTCGGCGGTATTGCCGGCATCTCCCTCCTTGTGGGCGGTATCGGTATTATGAATATTATGCTGGTATCCGTCACCGAACGCACCCGCGAGATCGGCCTGCGTAAGGCGTTGGGCGCGCGCAAGAAGGATATTCTGCTTCAATTCTTAACCGAGTCTTCACTGCTTAGCTTGATAGGCGGTATCATTGGAATCATGTTCGGCTGGCTGATCGCTTTTGTGGTCGGGCAGGTTGCCACGGCAACAGGCAATAATTTTGTGCCAATTGTCGGCACCGACGCGATCTTGCTTTCGACAGGTTTTTCGGCGATCATCGGCTTGTTCTTTGGCATTTATCCGGCAAGCCGCGCCGCCAGCCTTGAGCCTGTTGAAGCCCTGCGATACGAGTAATTTTGCCAATGCAACCAAGGCGTATCTTTATTTTTCTGGTCATCCCTTTGCTGTTGGCGGGATGTTTACGCGGAGTCAGGCCGGCTGTGGCGACTGCGCTCCCCGCTCTGACGGCGGCTGTTCCTGTTTCAACAGAAACACAGCCTGCGCCGGCGGCCACTTCAACGATCCCGGCTGCGATTCCCACCGCAACAGTTGCCGTCATTTCGACAGTTCCCAGCGCTTTACCGAGTGTTACCATTAGCGCTGTGAAAGGAAATGTCTTTATTCGCCGCGGCCCCGGCATGGCTTACAATCCGATCGATGTTCTATATAAGGACACGAGCGCTCCCGTTATTGGGCGTGATGTACTTTCCAGGTGGGTGCAGGTGGTCATTCCAGGTTCAGATAAAATGGGCTGGGTCTTCATCAACTCCGGCTTCGCCCAATTGGATGGTGACCTTTCTTCGGTACCGGATTTCACGCCAACCGATTGGCCTGTGCCCGGGTACTTGATTAATTGTACACATCACGATTTGTACATCATGCCCGGCGAGATCATCATCCCGGCCTCTTTTGGAGACCCGGCGAACGAGGCCTGGTTGTATCCGGGTTTCTACACGGTTCAGGATATTTCCATGCCCGGCGAGCCCAAAGTTCAGGATGTTGAAATGCGGGAAGGCGTTGATGTCGAGATCCGTGTGGATGGCACGGGCGAGGGCCGTAAATGCCCATAAGACTGCGGTAGATCATCAGTTCCGGCAGCGTGCGCATCGCGCTTCCTTTTGACCATGTAAAAACTGAATTGTGATAAATCCAAAAACTCAGGAGATAATCATGTCAGAAAAATTGAATCGATTAAAGGAAATCCTTGGTGAAGTTTCAGATCTGAACCATGCGGGTAGTGTGTTAAGTTGGGACCAGCAGGTCAATATGCCGCCCGGCGGTGGAGAGGCGCGCGGACAGCATCTTGCCACTTTGGGCAAGATCTCCCATGAAAAATCAACCTCTGACGAGGTCGGAAAATTACTCGATGACCTCAAGCGAGAATTTGACGGCGTTGATTCAGATGATGCCGCTTTGGTGAGGGTGGCCGCGCGTAATTATGATAAAGCCACGCGCGTCCCTTCTGAATTTGTTTCCGAGCAGGCGGTCGTGACAACCGCCGCGTTCGATGCCTGGGTGGCGGCAAAGGGCAGATCAGATTTTTCCACTTTTCAACCGCATCTTGAAAAGGTGATAGACCTGATGCGGAAGTATGTTGAATTCTTTCCGCCATCCGATCATCCTTATGATGCGCTGTTGGATGATTACGAACCTGGCATGAAGACTGCCGAAGTGCAGGAGATCTTCGGTAAACTGCGCCCCCAGCAGGTGAAATTGATCAAGGCCATTAAATCCGCCAGGCCGATCAAGGATGATTTCCTGCACAAGAAATATGCTGAAAAGAAAGTATGGGATTTCAGCGAGGTGATCATCTCCAAATTCGGTTATGACTTTGGCCGCGGCAGACAGGATAAGGCCGCGCATCCCTTTGAAACATCTTTCAGCGTAAACGATGTGCGTATCACCAATCGGTACGAGCCTTCCAATCCGCTGGCAACCCTGTTCAGCGGAATGCATGAAGCCGGACATGCCATGTACGAACAGGGCATCAACCCTGCTTATGAACGCACACCGCTGGCAAATGGCGTCTCTTCAGCGGTGCACGAGTCGCAATCACGCATGTGGGAAAATCTGGTCGGTCGTTCGCTCCCGTTCTGGGAACATTTCTTCCCTGAATTAAAAAAGACTTTCCCAACCCAACTGGACGGCGTGAGCGCGAAATCATTCTATAAGGCGATCAATAAGGTTGAGCCAAGTTTCATCCGTGTGAATGCCGATGAAGCTACATATAACTTGCATATCATGCTGCGCCTTGAACTTGAGATCGGGATGCTTGAAGGCAGCCTCGCCATAAAGGATCTTCCTGAAATTTGGAACACAAAAATGCAGGATTATCTTGGCATCACGCCGCCCGACGACGCGCATGGCGTTCTGCAGGATATTCACTGGTCGGCCGGGCTGTTCGGTTACTTCCCAACCTACGCCCTTGGCAATCTGATCTCTGCCCAATTATGGGAAAAGATCAACAGCGATATTCGTGACCTTGATGAGCAGATCCACAAAGGGAAATTTGACGCGCTGCTTGCCTGGCTTCGCGCAAAGATCCATGTTCACGGTCATAAATTCGATCCGCAGGACCTGGTGCAAAATGTTGCCGGCTCAAAGATAGACGCGTCGGCTTATGTCCGCTACCTGAACAAGAAATATGGCGATATCTACGGACTGTAATTAAAAATATATCCCGCAGGTTGAGTCTCCATCTTTGACGGCTTGCCTGCGGGATATTGATTCCTTAACTTCATGAAATTAAAAACGATCATCCTCGCTTCCCTTCTTGGACTATTATGCGGCTGCACGCAATTGATAGAGTCGACGCCTGTACCTTTGCCTACCCAGTCGCTCCCAACGGTGGTCGCGCTCACCGGGCAGGCCATCTTTGCCACTTCAGATGCGTTGACCCGCCAGGTCCCGCTTACTGAAACACCCTTGCCAACGGAAACCCCGATTCCATCAACTCCGCTTCCCACAGTAACTCCCACCTTCGCGGCGGGATTCACTGAATTGGCTCAGATCCACTTTCTGTCGCCGGGTCCCATGTCCAGCGTAGTATCCCCCATTAAATTACAGGCCATGCTTGTGTCAGGCGAGAGCGGGAAAGTTTTATTTGACCTGCTGGGCGAGGATGGGCGCTTACTTCAGCGCATATTAAAGCCTGTTGTTTACGCACCGAACGGCGCATATCGGTCAATTGCCCTGTCCTTTGAGATCCGCGCCGTGTCTGAAGCGGGTTACATCCGCATCAGTACGAGGGATAAATCAGGGCGCATTCAGGCACTCAACACCATGCCTGTGCTTTTGTATTCCCTGGGCAATAACCAGATCAACCCGGTGGGCAACATGGAATATGAACGTGTCATGCTCGAGGGACTTAAAGATCGGGATGAAGTTTCGGGCGGCAGTTTAAACCTCAAGGGACGATATTGGCCCTTCAATGAGCAGCCTGTGGTCATTGAGTTGATCCCGGAAAACAGGCTGCCCATTTCTTCGCGCATTCTCAGGTTCTCCGGCATCGATACCCAATCATTTGAAACCACGATCCCCTATAAAGTAACAGAACCGACTTGGGTCCGCCTCACCATTCGTCAGGATAATCCGTGGTTGACCCTTTCAGATCCTGAGCTATTTAATTATATTTATCTTTACACAATGGAACTCTTGTTAAAGCCATAATTTGCTTGCCAAAAAGACTCGCAATGGTATAATGCACTCCGTCCGGGGTGTGGCTCAGACCGGTAGAGCGCACGGTTCGGGTCCGTGAGGTCGGAGGTTCAAATCCTCTCACCCCGACAGTTTTGTTTTGCACCGCCTAACCCGAAGGCGGTGCGCTTTTTAAGAGGCAAGGTTTATTGCGAAGAGGAAGTCTTAATCTTTCACAAACAAATTTCGAAAATAAGTCCTTGTATAAACAGAAAATGCGTGCTATACTCTGCCGTCGCGTTTCACGAAACCAATAAAATTTGTAAGGAAAAGCAAAAATGACAGACTTTATCAAGGCCGTTGAGGCCAAAATTAATGAAAAAATTCCTCAATTGAATTCTGGTGATACCGTTAGCGTCCACGTCAAGATCAAAGAAGGCGACCGCGAACGTATTCAGGAATTTAAAGGAATTGTGATCCGCCTCCGCAAGGGTGGCAACGATTCGTCCGTAACCGTGCGCCGCATGGCTACCAACGGCATCGGCGTGGAGCGCACCTTCCTTCTGCGCTCACCGCGCATTGACAAGATCGTTGTTGAACGCCATGGCAAGGTTCGCCGCGCACAGTTGTACTTCATGCGCGACCGCACCGGCAAGAGCGCGCGTCTCAAACAAAAATTCGACTAGGGCTTTTGGAAAGACCCTAAAGGTCCTCAGGACCTTTAGGGTCTTTTTATTTTGGAGAAGATCATGGCAAAACCTCTCATTGGCATCACCACTCGTAATGGCAAAGACTCGGATGGGCATCCCTTCACCGCGCTGCAACATTCTTATGTAAATGCAATCATACAGGCGGGAGGTTTGCCTGTGCTGATCCCCTCAAATCTCTTTGTGGAAGATTTCCTCGATCTATATTCCCGTGTTTCAGGGATTCTCTTCTCTGGCGGCGGTGATATCTCACTGAATTATTTTCACGGGTCGGACCACCCCAGAATTGGTGAGGTGGACGATAATCGGGATTTTACCGAAATCAGTTTAATGCGCGTTGCAGTCAATGAAGGCAAGCCTGTTCTTGGAATTTGCCGCGGGGCACAGGTGATGAATGTCGCTTTGGGCGGCACGCTTTATACTCATATCTACGATCAACTGCAAGGCGCGCTGGATCATGCCTACCCGGGCGATTTGCGTCGAACTTTGGTCCACCCCGTGAATGTTGATGAGACATCCCGTTCTGCCGAGATATTTGGCGAGACGCTCTTGAATGTCAACAGCCTGCACCATCAAGGCTTGAAGGATATTGCGCCAGGTTTGCGTGTCGCTGGTCATGCTCCAGATGGATTGGTGGAAGTTGTGGAAATCCCCGACCATCCATACGCAGTTGCTGTACAGTGGCACCCCGAATGGCTGACAGATCAACCGGCCATGCAGAGGCTTTTCAAATCCTTTGTAGACGCTTCGGGCAGGTGATTTGGATCTAACAAGAATAGATGGTTTCTTTTTGGGATCGCCTGCGTGAACGGTTGATCAATTTTTATCCGCCGCTTTTAGGCGCCGGGATACGTTCACGCAGGATTGATGATCTGACGATCCATGTTGAAATGAAGTTGACGGCATTCAATCGCAATATTGTGGGTGTTCATTTTGGCGGTTCGCTATACGCGATGTGCGATCCGTGGTTTATGTTGATCATGATGCGCGCATTGGGTTCCGATTATATTGTTTGGGATAAAGCGGCCTCCATCAAATTTATCAGCCCTGGACGCGGTACTGTGAATGCGGCTTTTCAGATCACGCGAGAACGTATAAATGAAATTCGTACCGCGGCCGATCGCGGTGAAAAAATTGAACCTGTATTTTCAGTGGATGTTCTGGACGGCCAGGGACAGATCGTGGCGCAGGTTGAAAAACTGCTTTATGTTCGCAGGAAGAAATAATTCCCCTGGCCCGGATCATGGAAAATTCGAACGAGGGAAATTGCCTGACGGATCGGGAGCAGGGTGCTAAGTTAGGGGAGATTCTTTATAAGGGAAGCAAAAGAGCGCCAAGAGATTTTCTGAAATACGTTATTAATTTTCCCCGATGTTTGCGGTATCATTCCGAAGGTTTTTTAATCTATAGAATCGAGGCAGCCGATGTCAACCGAAAATAAGTTTATCCTCGCAATCGATCCTGGGCACTTCCGGTCCCAAAGTTGCTATTTATTCCACACTGGGTGAGTTGGTAGCGAGTGAATTTGAGGAGACACCTGTCTTGCTTCCGCCCGGCGGCGGAGCGGAACAAATCCCGGATGATTGGTGGAACGCGATCGAAACAGCGGGGAAACGACTGCTTGCCAGAGAATTGATTTCACGCGATGAAATTGTCGCAGTCGCCATCACCGCGCAGTGGTCGGGGACCGTGGCTGTGGATCAGGATGGTATTGCGTTGGGGAATGCGATTATCTGGATGGATTCGCGCGGCGCTCCTTATATCAATCAGATGGTTGACGGTCCGCTGAAAATAGAGGGATATGGAGCTGCCAAACTTTTGAATTGGATTCGGTTGACAGGCGGCATCCCCGGAAAGGCGGGCAAGGATCCAACGGCGCATATTCTTTATCTTAAATACGAACACCCTGATATTTACCAACGCGCGTATAAATTCCTTGAGCCAGTGGACTACATCGGTTTGCGCTTAACTGGGAATTTTGCGGCATCCTTCAACTCGATCACTTTGAACTGGCTGACAGACAATCGCAATATTGAAAATGTCACATACCATGCTGGTCTTATAAAACTTTCCAGGATAGACCGCGCGAAGCTGCCTGACCTGAAACCTGCCAATGCGATTCTGGGAAATTTGCGCCCCGAAGTAGCCCGTGCCTGGGGACTGCGCGAGGATGTCAAGGTGCTGATGGGCTCGCCGGATGTCCACTCCGCAGCTGTCGGGTCCGGCGCGGTGCGTGATTTTGAGCCGCATCTGTACATCGGCACATCTGGCTGGTTGACCTGCCATGTCCCATTCAAAAAGACCGATCTGTTCCATAATCTTGCCGCGCTGCCTTCCGCCATTCCAGGACGCTACCTTCTTACGAATGAGCAGGAATGTGCGGGCGGAGCGCTGCAATATTTAAGAAATAATATTGTGTTTCCCGATGACGAATTATCGTTGGGAGCGAAACCATCCAATGCATATCAGTTGTTCGATCAGATCGCCGAGCGCACACCCGCCGGCAGCGGCAAGTTGATCTTTACACCCTGGCTGTATGGAGAACGCACTCCAGTGGATGACCACCTTGTGCGCGGCGGGTTTAATAACCAGTCGCTGAATACAACCCGCGCGGATATGGTGCGCGCAGTCTTTGAGGGCGTTGCCTATAACTCACGCTGGCTCTTGAAATATGTGGAACAGTTCAACAAGCGGCCCGTTGGATCCATTAACATGGTTGGGGGTGGAGCGAGGTCAAACATCTGGTGTCAGATCCATGCGGATGTGTTGAACCGTCCCATACGGCAGGTCAAAGACCCGATCGAAGTGAATGTGCGCGGCGCGGCATTATTGGCATCGGCGTCCTTGGGCTATTTGAAATATGAAGAGATCGGTACTCATGTAAAGATCGTGAAAACGTACATGCCGAACCCTGACCATCGCAAGATCTACGATGAACTTTTTAGGGAGTTTGTCGCGATCTATGAAAGCAATCGCAAGATCCACGCGCGTTTGAATCGATTGAGTCATTGCGAGAATTCCGGAGCATTCAAGTCCGCGCTCCTCAAGACATCTCTGGAGAATCATTCATGAGTTGGAAAGACAGCATCATCAGGCAATTCGGGAAGTTAAATCCAAAATTTTTGGCATCCATAGAAAAGGGAATGAAAGCCATCCCCGGCGTCAGTCAAAAGATCGATGCTGAATATGCCGAGGTGATGGTTGAGTTGGAAAATTCAGCCAAGCCATACAAAAATAAATTCACTCGATTTACTGAAATTCCCCAGACCGGGCGCAGTCATGCTGAAATCTTGCTCGAAATGGAATCCATGCGCGCGTTGGAAGAATCGCACTGGAAGGATGGATTTATTTCAGGTGCGGTTTATCATGGCGATCAGAAACATATTGATTTTCTAAATCAGGTCTACGCCATCAATTCACAGAGCAATCCTCTTCACGCGGATGTGTGGCCCAGTGCCACCAAATTCGAGGCTGAAATCGTCGCCATGACAGCAGATATGCTCGGCGGGGCGGGGCAGGATGTCTGCGGCACAGTCACTTCAGGCGGCACGGAGAGCATCATGCTGGCGATGAAGACCTATCGGGATTGGGCGCGCGAGAAAAAAGGTATTACCAGACCAGAGATGATCGTCCCGATCACGGCACATGCCGCGTTCGATAAAGCCAGTCAATACTTTAATATCAAGACCATCCACATCCCAGTGGACGAGAATTTTCGCGCGGATGTCGAGGCGGCGCGGAAAGCTGTCACTGCGAACACGATCGTGATCGTCGGCTCCGCACCATCCTTCCCGCATGGCGCGATTGATCCGATCTCTGAATTAGCGGAACTTGCCCTTCAAAATAATATCGGTTTTCATGTGGATGCCTGCCTTGGCGGCTTCGTTCTGCCCTGGGCTGAGAAACTGGGATACCCCGTCCCGCCCTTTGATTTCCGCCTGCCCGGTGTGACCTCCATGTCCGCGGATACGCATAAGTATGGGTATGCCGCGAAGGGAACTTCGGTTGTCCTGTATCGCGGTAACGAATTGAGGCATTTTCAATATTACACAACCACTGAATGGCCCGGTGGATTGTATTTTTCGCCTACCTTTGCAGGCAGTCGGCCGGGAGCATTGAGCGCGGCCTGTTGGGCAGCCATGACATCCGTTGGCGCGCAAGGGTATCTTTCCGCGACCAAAAAAATCCTTGAAACTGCGGATTTCATCAAAAAGGGAATTCGTGAGATCCCTGAATTGCACGTACTGGGTGATCCGCTCTTTGTGGTGGCGTTTGCGTCAGAGTCCATCAATGTTTACAAGGTGCTGGATTACATGTCACACAAAAAGTGGAGCCTGAATGGACTGCATAAACCGACCTGCGTGCATATCTGTGTCACGCTGCGTCACACCGAGCCTGGAGTGGCACAGCGCTTCGTTGCGGACCTGAAAGAGGCGGTCGAACACGTCAAGGCGCATCCCGAAGAAAAAGGGACGATGGCGCCAGTCTATGGCATGGCGGCTACACTGCCTTTGCGAGGTATGGTCAGCGATTTATTGAAACGGTATTTGGATGTGATCTTTAAGGCTTAAGCATGAAGGATAAAGAATGAATAAAAAAGTCGCGCGAATTATCTCGCGCGACTTTTTGCATTGACTGATTTCTAATTACTGCCCCTATCCGCAGCCGCCGCCTGATTTATCACGCTTTAGCTGTAATATGATCCTGGCTTCGAACTCCAATTTTTCATATTCGATCGGGTCGGGGTCGCAGGACTCGTACCGGCTGCCCAATGCCGCAGGGAAGACATAGCCCAATTGGTCGTCACCAGCGTTCAGGGCGGGTTGAAGCGCCTTGTCTGATTCGCCGAAGAATGCGATCCAGTTGTTGACTCCGCCTTCGAGGATGTACGCGTTCTGCACACTCGATCCGACGAGAATTTTCCATGCATCAATGGCGGCGGTTTCATCGTTGCTCATCAGGATGAAGACACTGTTGGCGGGCGGCTCACTGAGCAAAACGGGGATGACCTCAGTGAGACGTTCCAGCGGGATATTGACCGCGCTTTCGATATGGTAAAGATTGTAGTCAGCTTCGGAGCGCACGTCGATATAGACAGGGTTCATGGACTGGTTATATCTTGACTTGAATACTTCGGCAGGGGAGGTGAACACAAGTCGTTTGGCAAGCATATCGTCAGCGGTGTAAATATATGTGTTGACGATCGGGTCAGCATTCACCTGTTCGATCGTTTCAGTGCGCGTGAAGGTGACCTTGTTGTATTTATCTGCGATGGAGGGGGTACCAAGCGCGAGGACTGCGACTGCGCCCGCGAATAAGGCAACTGCGCCGGCGATGCGGAGTTTGGGTTCCTTGCTGAGATCTCTTTTGCCGAAGATGCGTTCAAGCTGTTCGCTGCCCCAGAACATGAAGAGCGCCATCAGGATGACGATCACAACGACCGCGCCGACGGGGATTCCGAAAACCTGGTCGAGAGTCAGGCGTCCGTAATAACCCGCGTTGGTGTACCAGCCGTCAAAATATTTTTCGGTTTCGCCAAAGAGGAACGCGCCGACAAATCCGCCAAGCATGAATAACATGCCATCGATCTTGCCTGTTGATGCGGACGCCAGCGAAGTGGTCGGGCAGAACCCGCCGACGATGAAGCCGACGCCCATGATCAGCCCGCCGACAATGCCAGAGGCGAGATAGGTCGGGTTGACCCAGACCTGGCTGAAATCAAGGATGCCAAGTCCGACCGCGCCAAAGAGCAGGACCATTGCAACGGTGATGGCGGTGAACATGACCTTGAGCACGGTCAATTCTGTGAAATAGAATTGCGCAGCGAGTTTACGCGAGTCTCCAAAACCGGACATTTCAAGTGTGTAGCCGAAGGCAAAGCCGATCACGGCGAAGAGCACGTACGTCCACGGGTTGGCCGCGCTGACTGCTACGAAAGAGGGGAGGGGAAAGTTCATTTTTGATTCTCCTGTTTATCCGTCATTGCGAAGGCGATGACGAGAGTTTTTTACAGCCACAACTTCCTTACAAAATACGCGACCGCATATGCGCCGCCGAAAATGGCGAACATGATCACCCAGGAACCGGCTGCGAGAGTCGCGCCGCCTGAGAGTGCCTGCCCCGAGGTGCATCCGCGTGCCATGCGCGCGCCGTACAGGAAGATCACGCCGCCGAGGAACGCCATCAGCCAGCGCGTGCGGTTGGAGATGTTGGGTCCCTTGGTGGTCGTGATTTTTAGGCGTCCGTTGAATGCGCCAGAGGTAAAGCCGCCGAACAATGCGCCAAAGAATACGGGCACGATCCAATCATCGAGCGGATTCTTATCCCCGCCCGCCATCTTTAAGAGGTAAGGTGTATTGTCCACATGCGCTGGGGCGATCGCGTCCACGAGTGCTGCATCAATACGGCTGGTCGCACCGGATGAGCCAAGCCCATTGCCTGTCAGCAGGAAGGCGAGGAATAAGACGATGCCCAATATCGCTCCGCCAAGATATGGCTGTACATAAGCTTTTTCAGGTCTGTTGAAAATCGATTTTCTAGTTTGAGTGGTCATTGATACTCCTTTTATCCTATGTCGTTGCGACGAAGCAATCTCGCATCTGGTAAATGAGATTACTTCGTCGGGCTAAATACGCCCTTCTCGCAATGACGATAACATTATTTATCCTTCATCCTTGCTTTTCATGCACTTCCACTTCCTCATACCCGGTCACCATGCCGCGCATTGCTTCAAGCGGAGTTGCTCCCGTGGTGGTCATGTACACATGCACGACAATGAAAGTTCCAAACATCCACGCCACAAGTGAATGGAAGGGCGCAAGGAAGGGCAGCCCGCCAAGCGCGTTCGCGAAGAGCGGCCATTTCTGCACGCCCCACATCAACGCGCCTGTGATCATTTGCAGAGGGAGCAGTACATTCAGAATTCCAAAGTATGTGATCTTCTGGATCGGGTTCATGCGGTTGTCCGGGCGCTTCTCAAAGGGATGACCTTCACCCTTGAAAATTCCGCCGATGTAATACTTTGCCTGCGTGATGGCGTCGTCAAAGAAACCATACGGGCGCGGGATATACTCCTGCATGCGGTTGTTTGCAATGTGATAGAAAATGGCAAGCAGTGCATTGATCACCAGAATGGCGGCGAGGACATTGTGCAGGGTCACCACGCCTCGGAATGAGAACGCCCCGAAGATATCTGGTCTGTGGATGATCAAGCCTGTGAACAGGAGGATGACGATGGCTGCGGTTTGTAACCAATGCCAGAAGCGGCGATAGGCATCGTACATATAGATCCGCTCGGTTCGCGCGTGACCGTGAGGCTGCTTCTTCGACGAGAAGAATCTCAGCGTCCCATGACCGATCACACCTAAAAGCGAACCCGCAAACGCGATCGCGCCGAACCAGTCGATCCAACTGATGCGGCTGGACCCGAAGACATACATATTATCTTTGGCTGGCATGGGCTGGTAATATAACGCGCCATCTGTGCCAGTGACGATCTCGCCGCTGCCGTTGACATTATTATCCACATCAAAAACAGGCATGACCGGCGCGTGGTTCGCAAGTTTGATGGATTGCGATACGCGTGACTCGTCATTATGGCAGGCTTTGCAGTCATTCAGCGCGGCATCACCGCGAGTGACATTATGGTTGATGCTGTAAGGTTGAACCATTCCTTCAATGCGTGGATTGTTTAATCCGAGCGCGGAAAGTTTTGTCTTGACAGCTTCTTCTTTTGCGGGCGAATTGATGGTCAGTTCGGCGTTGGCAAGTGTACCGTCACCGTTCTCATCAAAGGCTGTGACAATGTCTGCCGCGTATTTTCCGTTTTCAAGATATACCGATTCGAGATCAGCCAATCGGACAGGCCGCGCATTTCCATTCGCGTCGTCATACACCCAATAGAAGGATGTGATCAAGTTGTACGGAGCAAGTAATTTCTGCCCGTCAATATTTGTGCGGTTGAGCAGGACTGGCTCGTAACCAGTCACGAGTGAAGTCACTGCGTTGGGGGTACCTTCCACGCCGCGGCAGGATTCGACCGCCTTGCCATCAGTAGTAATGACTGTCCAGTCATAAGTTTGAATGGCGGGCGCGTACATCTGAGGGATATGGCAGGTCTCGCAGGCGACTGCGTCAATGTGGGTCTCCACATACGGAAGCCAGTCAGCGTGTCCCTTGTTGTAATCATGGCAATTCTCACAGCGGCGCATTGTGCCTTTGTACTCGGGCGCGGCGTTGAATTGCGCGCTCTGTCCGCGTGCGAAGTTATGGTCAGGGCGCTGCAGGTACTCGCCGATCTCCAATGAGCGCGGATCATAAACAAGATGCTCTGGATTGCTGCTTTGGACTTCGCTTAAGTGCGAGGGATTATTGAGCGCGTAGTGACAATCTGTGCATTGCAATTGGCGTTCCGCATGGACATCCCATGAGCGGTCAAGTTCATTTTTATTTGTCAGGTTCACGCCAGATTCATTGATGCGCTGCGCAGATACGACCTGCCCGGTTGTGGCAGTTTGCGGATAATCCAGATCGCATGCGGTGATGGTGAGCGGTTCCTCTGATTCGGGATGGACTTCACCGTGACAGGTGGCGCAATTTAAGTTGGTTGGATCCTGAATTCCAATTGTGTCACTCTTGAGTTCTCCAGCTTCGTTGAAGGATTCTGTGTTCCAAACCCAACCGTCAGCGGATGCTTCAACAATATTTAATCCCATTAATGTTGCGGTATTGGCTTTGCCAAATTCACCCGCATGGATCGCATCTGCGCGCGCGGAGGTGTTCGGTGTTTCAAGGTGGCAAAGGAAACAATTCATTTCCATTGTGCCTGATTTATCCCAATCCCATGCGGTCGGATTACCGTTCGCATCGAGTACGGATGTCTCAGGGTTGTCCCCGCTGGCTTTTAAGTCTGCAAGTGAATTTCCGTCACGAGCTGTTGTGGCAGGTCCGCCGCCAACGACGCGCTCGCCATTGAGCATGAGCCACTCGGCTGTGGAGAGGTCAAGCCGTTCATCGCCATTCTGCGAGAGGAAGCGGTAGGTGAGTGGATTCCACTGACCGAACGTGCCCGTGCTTGCGTCCCATGATTCTTTGGATGCGGCATAATCTGACAGGCCCAGGTCGGAGTGAAAGGCATGCGAAGAAATGAATTCGGTGTCGTGGCATTGTCCGCAGGTTTGCATGGTAGAGACCGCGCCATTGCTTTCCAAAACATTTACGCCATTTTCGTCAAGCATTGCAAAGTTCGGGTGCAGGGGCGATGCCTGTTGTTCAGGAGCAGGCTTGGGCGAGGCGAGCACCGAGCCAATTCCAAATGCAAGCGCAAGGAAGAGAAGTACAGCTAGTGTGATGAGTGTATAACGTTTCATGGTTATTTCCTTCCGCCCCATTCGATCGGGTCGCCCTGGTAACCAAGGGCTGCCCAGTCCAGCCGACCGTTTTCGCCGTGGCAGGATTCGCATTGCAGGGCATCTTCGGCGGACTGGACCATATGGGTGGTTGCCCAGTACATGTATGTTTCGGTAAATCCATATTCGCCGCTGTATTCCAAGCCTGTGATGGGGGCGGCGAGTTCGAATGCGCTGTTCCAATCAAAGGTGGTCCAGAAGCCGCCCTTGCCGGATGTGACCGGTTGGAGCAGGTAATTATTTTTCACATCATACGGTTGTTTGGCAATGTGTAATTTGAACGGGAATATCTTTGCGCTTTTATCTTCGATATTTCCTGCGGGTTTGTTGATGTAGGTGATTCCATCCTTGCCTAGCGGGTCGCCAAGGATGTAGCGGTATTCGTTATTGCCGTTGAACCAGAGATACGTGGGCGCGAAATTCTTGTCGTAGACGAATTCACCTTTGATCTTTAAGTAGGTGAAGTGGTCGTCTTCGCGTCCTTCCTGCCCGGCCTGCGACCAGTCCCAGGTGACCTTGGTTGGATCTTCAAGAGCGATGGCGGGGATGTGGCAGGTTTGACATGCCACTGCCGAAAGATGCGTGTTGATGCGTTCATCTTCATGTTTTTGATTGACATGGCATTGTTCGCAGGAAACCTGTTCCTTCGGGTCAATCGTGTAGTTGTCTGCCAGCATGCGGCCCAGGATCTGATGATCTTTTGTAACGTGGCAGTCCGTGCATTGCATGTTGAGCTCGCCGCCCATATGAACATCCAGTGATTGGTCCGGGAAATACAGACTCTCGTCGAGGTCGCCGTGTTTGACGCCGTTGCCGCCGCCGCCGTCGAAGTGACATTTACCGCAGTTCTCGCGTGAGGGGGCGCGTACGCTTTGCGCAGCGGCTAATAGGTCAATGCCTTCAGCGGGATTGCCGAATAAGCCTTTCCCGTATGTGGCGTTATCTGCGTGACAAGCCAGGCAGTCTACATTTTCCGGATTGGCTTGTTGAGTTTCGCGGCCTTCCTCCCAGCCATAACCAGCGTGGCAGGACATGCATTTGTTTTCGTTACCCTGCGAGCCGATACAGAAGTTATTGATCTGATTGGCTTTGCCGATGGTTACATCGTCTTCGCGCCAGGGGACATCGAAGGCTTTGGATTCCCATGTCCAATGCGTGGTCTTCATGACATTGGCGGCGGCGTCTTCATGACATTCAAGACAGGCGCGTGTGACTTCCTGTCCCGTTTTGAATTCACCTTTGACGATGTCTTTATGATCCACATGGACTGCCTTGGTGGGGATATAAGCCGCAGGGTCATTGGTGGCCTTGGTGCGCGGAAGAAAATACAGGACAGGAACGAGGATCAGCAGCAAAATGCCGACCAGCCCCAGGGTCCAAAGAGGGAAGCGTTTCTTCATCAACATTCTCCTTATGCGATTTCATTGATCAGGCTTGCGCGCTCGGTCAGACGATCCCGCATAACAGATCGTAAAAGGTCGAGTGCCTGAATTAATCTCAGGTCAGATAGATGGTAGGTGACGGTGGTGCCAGTGCGGACGGTTTGCACCAACCCGCGTTCGCGCATAACTTTGAGATGCCGCGATGTTGTGGGCTGATTCAACCCGAGTTCATTGGTGAGTTCGGTCACATTGAGAGGTTTCTCGCTGAGGGCGTACAGCATCAAGATGCGGTTCGGGTCAGAGAGGGCAAAGCAAAAATCGGCTTCCAGCTCAGAGATTTCTTGTTTGAGTGTTTGATTGATCATGTTGTCCTTGCCTATATTCGTATAAACGTATATTTGCATTCCCATCATAATATTGTGACAGTTTGTACAATAGTGCATTGTGTCATATTAAGTTTCGTTTAATGTCATATAAAGTGGAGGTATAATGGGACAAGTTTAGGTAAATTATGCGAGTACAGCTTTTCGGAGGTGATCATGGAACCGTATGTGCGAGAGGCAACTTCTGTTGATGTCGCTTCAAGTTTAAGAGAATTACGCGAGGCGCGTGGTATATCCATGCGGACCCTCGCCACCAAAAGCGGGCTTTCTGCGAATGCGCTCAGTATGATCGAGCGCGGCAAAACCTCGCCTTCAGTCAGTACGTTGTATAAATTGGCTGATGCGTTGGGGGTCTCGATCACCGCTTTTTTTGGCGCGGAAGCGGAAAGGAAGAAGATCGTTTTCCTGAAAGCCGACGAGCGCACGCACATGTCGTTCACGCATGGCGTGTTTGAGGCTCTTGGCGGGGAGCAATTTTCAGGGCGCGTTGAGCCGTTTATGCTCACGCTCGAAAGCGGCGCGGCGAGCGGTCCGCATCATATTGTCCATACAGGACATGAGTTTGTTTTTTGTCTGAGAGGTGAGTTGGAGTATTTTGTGGAAAAGCAAACCTTTTTGCTGACCGCGGGCGATAGCTTGTTATTCGAGTCGCAAATGCGCCATCGCTGGAAAAACCACTCAAAGACAGTGACGACCGCCCTGGTGATCATCTCTGGATTTGCGGAAGGCGAGCAGCTGCACGCGATGCACTGGAAAAAAGGGGAGTGAGAAAAGAAAGGATGAAGGACACTTGCGCAGCACGCCAGTGCAGGTGTGAATGAAAAGACGAAAGAAAAAGACGCCGATCCTAAATGGATGGCGTCTTTGACATTTAACCTTCGACTCGCAGTTTATTTTACGCGTACATTCCCCAGTCCAGCGCGGAGGGATCTTCCATCATGGAGAAATCCCACATGTCCATACCCATTTCAATATTGACCGGCATGTTGAGTCCTTCGACGGCTTTGGCCTTGGTCATCTCGATCATGGCGGGTCCGTATGGACAGAAGGGCGTGGTCAGGATCATCTTGACGTGACCGATGCCGTCGGCTGTGATCTCGACATCGCGGATCAATCCCAGTTGGATGATGGTCATGCCAATTTCAGGATCGATCACCTCGGAAAGTCGGGCACGGACTTCCTGCACGCGTTCAGGGTGAGTTTGGTGTAAGGTCCATTGGATTTCTTTTACTTCAGAGTCTGCCATTTTAGCTCCTTGATCTTTAGTTTTTTATCTCGGCAGGCGAGATGACGTAGGTGCAATGGGCGGCGCCGCTCAAAATGCACTGAACTTTATTGGCGGGCAATGCCAGCATTTTGGAGATCAACGTTTGATCCACAGTACACACTTCAGGGTGGGCGACCCCGATTTGATAGTAAGGGCAGGTGATCTCATGGATCTCATACTGCCCGTCCTTCTTTTCCCATTCCACTGTAAAGCCTTCGCGCCCCAGCATTTCCTTGACGAAGTTCAGGCGCTCTTCCATACTCAGTCCCTGCATATCCTTGGAATAATGGCTGGCCATATCTTCCGCGATCTGATTGAACAATTTGGCTACCACGGGGCCGGGCATGGTATCTTTCATTTGCGCCAATAAACGTGTGGTAAGCTGCATATACCGGGTCGGGAAATGCTCCATTCCATCGTCCGTAAGGATGTAAACAAGGCGCGGACGTCCGACGCCATGCCGTTCTTCCTGACCTTCAACCAAACCTTCCATTTGGAGATTTGTAAGGTGGTGACGTACAGAAATTGGATTAATTCCAACCGCTTCAGCCAGTGTGTTGATTGTCGAACGGGGTTTCTGTAATAAGGTTTGTAATATCTTGTCGCGCGTTGATTTCATACAATTAGTATAACTAAATCGGCGGGGATTGTCAATATTTATGATATTTATATAATATATTGACAATCTTTGGCTGGTCTTTGCAAAAATTGTTGGGCTATTCTCTGTACTCAGATTTCTTCATTATCGGACAGTAAACGTTTGTGATGGCGACCAATCGCTCCAGTTCCCGGCTTTATCTTTTGTGCGAACCCGCCAGTAGTATAAATCCTTGGCCAGGGAGATTGAGCGGACAGTGGTGCCGGATTTTGCGGACCTGAATTCGGGGCTGGAAAAGTCAGGATTGTTATCAACTTCAATTTGATGGCTGACCGCAGAACCATCTGAAATCCACTTGAAGTTGGGTCTGCGATTGGTCGAAGAGTTGTTTGCGGGCTCAGTGAGTAGCGGCGGCTTGGGTGCTGTTGTATCGATCGTGAAGGATTGAGTTGTGCTGTATCTGCCTGGTTGAAACATGGAATTGTAGGCGCGCACATGCCAGTAATAAGTTCCATCCGTTAGCAGACCGTCAGTGTAGGATGTGCCATCTACAGCCTGGCTGATGACAATGTGGTTGAACTTGGTATCTGTCGCGATGACGAGCTCGTAGCCCAGTGCGTTTCGGACGGATGTCCACGTAAATGGCGGATTAGGTTTGTTTGTAAGCAGGTTTTTTTGCGGATCGCGGTTGTTAGGCTGCGGGAAATTAACAGAAGATTTCGAGATGTTGTAGGTTTCTCCGCTACTAAAAGCCCCGATCAACTTATTGTTCGCTTTATCTGTGATACTGCCGTTATCAATCTGGCTGAGCTGGAGATACCCGCTGCCAATACCAGTGGCTGCTTTAACGATATAGAATGGATCGACTCCCTCTACACCGTTAATTGAAACTTTGCTCAAGCCGATGCTGTTAAGACTGAAATCGGCTCCATCAACACCCGTAACTGATTCTGAAAACGTGACGATAAAATCCACGCTGTTGGCGCTGTTTGGATTTGGGCTGGCGCGTATGATCGAAGTGACAACGGGGGCTGTTTTGTCGATCGTGTATATATCACCGTTGAAGAAGCTGCCGTTTCCCCAGCCTGTTCCGCCGAGGGGAACATTGTTGGTGATGCTGTCATTGTCGAGCAAGTCGAGTTTTAAGGTGCCGTCGCCGAGGCCTGTATCAATGGTCACAACATAAAATGGATCAAAACTTTTTACCTCAACAATTGATGCGCCGCTTATGCCGGTCGTGCTCACACTAAAGTCGCTCGCATCCACGCCTGTGACAGCTTCAGAAAAAGTGACAATGAAATCCACGCGGGTTGAATTGGCGGGATCTGTGTTGCCGCGTATGATTGAAGTGACAGCAGGTGCGGACTTATCCATGCTGTAACTTTCACCCTGATCAAAACCACTGTTTAAGGCATTCCCAACCATGTCTGTAATGCTGTTGTTGTTGATCAGATCCAGGCGAAGCGCCTCGTCATTTAGATCAGTATTCACTGTGACGTTGTATGTATTGCCTGAGCCATTCACGCTGTCAATGGAAGACCTGCTCATTCCATTGATAATTACAGGAGCAAGCGCGAAGTCTGAGGAGTCAAGTCCTGTAACTGCTTCAGAAAAAGTAACGATAAATTCCACACTGGACGCATTGGTTGGACTGGGGTTGGCGCGTGTGATCGAAATTACGCCCGGGGCGGTCTTGTCCACAACATAGCTTTCTGCGTTCCTGAAATCCCCGTTTCCTGTTCCTGCGCCGCCCGTTGGATTCGTTGCTGAATCGATCACGCCGTCATCGTCGATGAATTCAAGGCGGAGTGAGTTATCACCGCTGCCTGTGCTTATCGTGGCAATATATAGATTTCCAGAACCGGATACCGAAGTGATCGATCCGTCAGTATTGTTTGATGATATTAATCTGAAATCTGATGCGTCTAGATTGGATACCGCCTCCGAGAAGGTAATGACAAAATCCAATGTGGCCGCGTTGGTCGGGCTGACGGTTGATCTGGCGATCGAAAAGACAACAGGGGCTGTTTTGTCGACGGTATAGGCTTCGCCATTCATGAAATTCCCATTCCCGAAGCCGGCGCCGCCCAGTTTGATTCCGGAGTTGTTAATGATGCTGTCATCATCCGTCAAGTCGAGACGCAGGACGGTGTCGCTGCTGCCGCTATTCGCTGAAACAATGTATTTGTCGCCCGAGCCGCTTACAGTTAAGAGTGAGGCGTCTGACGGATTTGTGGGACTGAGAATAAAGTCGGAAATGTCCACGCCAGTGACTGCTTCAGAAAAGGTGATGGAAAAATCCACCCTGTTGGAATTTGTCGGGCTGGGAGACGTGCGCAGGATAGACGTGACAATTGGGGGCGCGCTTCCCAGCGTGTACTCATCGATCAGCAGGCCGGTTCGCGTATAGGTTTGAAATTTTAAGAATTGATCGCTGGCTTCAACCCGCATGGCGCCGTAATCGGCGTTGTAGCGGACTTTGCTTTCAGATAATGTGGCCGCAAAATAATATAAAGGTTGACCTCCGCCGATGCCATTTACAAAATACGGCATGCCATCCACGGTCAATCTTTCGTAGGTGTGATCGTGTCCGGCCAGGACAGCGTCAGCTCCCCATAACTTGTATGGCCATTGCATTTCTTTTGAAGAGCCGTGCCTGCCTGATGAATAGGGAGGATGGTGTAGTACAACGATGTCAAATTTGGATGTTGAGACTGCTAAACTACTTTTCAGCCATTTTGCCTGTTTCGATTCGACACTGATGCCGTCAGGTTCGGTTGGATTGCTGTTAAGCACATAAAAGTGAATTGGTCCTTGGATAAAATCATAATATCTTTCATTGCCCGGCAGTGTAAAGTAAAGTTCCTGCTGCCTGCCGTTGTTTTGATCCCAATCATGGTTGCCAAGCGCGGGAAAAAACCTGTTAATTGCCGAGCCGCTGCCAAATTTCCCATTGTATTTAAATATATAGTCGTGATAATACTGACCGATATTCTGGTCTATGGTGCTGACTGCGCCATGCGGATAATTATTGTCCCCGGTTGTCACAATAAAACCTGGATTCCAGCTTTTGACCAGATTTGCCACATCTGTCTCGGGTTGACCCGCTTCTCCAAAATCACCGATCACTGCAAAGATGAGCTTATCGGTTTGCAGGGCTTTTCCACTGTGTGAAGCTTTTGTAGGGGGAATGGCGCTCACACTGAATAGAGAAAGGAGCGCGAGCCAGTGAAAGATTGCGGTTTTGAGAAAGTTAGGTTTCATTGATCGATTATGAGTGTTAGGGTGAACTTTCCTCTTATTTTTTACAAATAGACAAGTATTATATACCTTTTAGTGATTCCACAATTGAATATACTAGAAAAATATCATAAATATTGACATATTTGCCTAAACCTGCTATAATGACCTCTACTTGATAAAAACGCCAGTATTGGCTAAATTCCCAGGAGTAAACTAGGTATGTCGCAGCTTGAAATAAAGAATTTGCACGTTAGTATCGAAGATAAGGAAATTCTCAAAGGTCTTACATTGACCATAAATCAGGGCGAAATTCACGCCATTATGGGTCCAAACGGTACGGGGAAGTCAACTCTCGCTTACACATTGATGGGACATCCCAATTACACTGTAACCGAAGGCGAAATCATTTTCAAAGGACAGAATGTCCTTGAGCTCGAACCGGACGAACGCTCGCGTGCCGGCATCTTTTTGGCTTTTCAGTATCCAGTTGCTATTCCGGGCGTGACCGTGGCGAACTTCCTGCGTTCCGCGCTGAATGCCCGCCGCCGCGCCGTCAATCCCGAAGATAAGGGCATGCCCATCCTTGAATTCCGCAAGATGCTCAAGGAAAAAATGGATACGCTCAAGATGGATCACGCCTTCGCTGGCCGCTATCTTAATGATGGTTTTTCTGGCGGTGAAAAGAAACGCGCCGAGATCCTGCAAATGGCAGCCCTTAAGCCCGAGATCGCCATTCTGGATGAAACTGACTCTGGTTTGGACATTGACGCTCTGCGCATCGTCTCCGAAGGAGTAAACGCGCTTTCCGGACCTGATCTGGGTGTGCTGGTCATTACGCATTACCAGCGCCTGTTGAATTACATCAAGCCGAATTTCGTCCACATCATGCTGGATGGACGGATCGTCGAATCTGGCGGACCTGACCTTGCCTTGCACCTCGAAGAACAGGGATATGACTGGGTGCGCGAGAAGTACGAGGAAACGGCTGAGGCCTAGACTCTCTTTATTGTTAGTAGCAGGTGACGGGTCGGCACGATGCGGCTCTTCATCAGAAAAAAAATGGTGAAACCAATGGCTGAAGATACAAAACTTAATGAAGACACCAAGATCCTCGATGAAATTGGTGATTACAAGTACGGTTTTCATGACCGCGATGATAATTATGTGTTCAAGTCTGAACGGGGCTTGAGCCGCGAGGTCGTGGAAAATATTTCACGCATGAAAGGCGAACCGCAATGGATGCTCGAGTTTCGCTTGAAGGCGCTTGAGCATTACCAGTCACGCCCCATGCCGACCTGGGGACCAGATATCTCGAACCTTGACCTTGATAATATCTTCTATTATGTCAAGCCGACCGAGAAAAGCGAAAAGAATTGGGACAATGTTCCCGATGACATCAAAAACACTTTCAATAAGTTGGGCATCCCCGAAGCCGAGCAGAAATTTTTGGCGGGCGTCGGCGCTCAATATGAATCTGAAATGGTGTATCACTCCATTCTGGAACATCTTGAAAAACAGGGCGTGATCTTCCTTTCGATCGAAGATGGACTGCGCCAGTACCCTGATCTGTTCAAGGAATATTTTGGGACAGTCGTTCCAATTGAAGATAATAAATTCGCCGCGTTGAATAGCGCGGTCTGGTCGGGCGGATCGTTCGTGTACGTCCCCAAAGGTGTCAAAGTGGATCTGCCTTTGCAGGCGTATTTCCGTTTGAACACTGCCAACGTCGGTCAGTTCGAGCGCACGCTTATCATCGTGGATGAAGGCGCTTCGGTGCATTATGTTGAAGGCTGCACCGCTCCGCAATATACAACCAATTCTTTCCACTCTGGTGTGATCGAGATTGTAGTTAAGAAAGGCGCGCGTTCGCGTTATTCGACCATTCAAAACTGGTCAACCAACGTGTTCAATCTTGTGACTCAGCGTGCCATGGTCTTTGCGGATGCCTCCCACGAGTGGGTGGACGCGAACCTCGGCTCGAAACTCACCATGAAATACCCATCCTGCTATTTGATGGAACCAGGCGCTCGCGGCGAAATGCTTTCGATGGCGTTCGCAGGCCCGGGACAGGTTCAAGACGCGGGTTCGAAGATGGTGCATTTTGCTCCAAATACCACCAGCAAGATCACTTCCAAGTCGATCAGCAAGGGCGGTGGGCGCGCTTCTTACCGTGGTTTGGTAAAAGTTTATAAAGGTTCAAAAGGCGTCAAATCCAATGTGGTTTGCGACGCGCTTTTGCTCGACCCCAAATCCCGCTCGGATACGTATCCGTCCATTGAAATTGATGAAGATGATGTTTCCATTGGCCATGAGGCTTCGGTTTCCAAGGTCGGTGAAGAGCAGCTCTTCTATCTCATGTCCCGCGGACTTTCTGAAGAGGAAGCCACAGGCATGGTCGTCTCTGGCTTTATCGAACCCCTGGTCAAGGAATTGCCAATGGAATACGCTGTGGAAATGAATAGATTAATTCAACTACAAATGGAGGGGTCAATCGGATAGAGATGTCAAAAGTCAAAGGTCACAAGTCCGTGATCTTTGACCTTCGACTTTCGACCTTTGACGCTTGTCTTTTAATGCAAGAGAAACCAAAAGTAACTGTTACTCGAACTCGACGTGACTCGGCTGCGAAGGAATTTTCCTTTACAGCCGATGCCATTCCCGCTGGCGGCTTGAAAGGTATCCGAAGCAAGGCGTGGGATGCGTTCACGAAATTTTCCATGCCAATTACAAGTGATGAGCCCTGGCGGCGCACTGACTTAAGATTAATGCCCGCGTCTGATTTCAAACTGCCCAAAGAAGGCGCGTTTGAAGATCTGCCGGTTGTGCCTGAATATCTGCTCAAACCCTTGACGGGCGAGCAGCATGGCGGGCAGATCACACTTTTGCCCGGCGGTTCACGCGTGGACCTTGACCCTGCTCTGGTCGCCAGGGGCGTGATCTTCACTGACATTCGCACCGCAGAGCGCGAGAACCCGGAGCTTCTCAATCGGCTGATCGGCACGGTGGTCAAACCTGAAGACGGCAAGTTTGCGGCGCTGGCATCAGCCCTGGCTGGTAATGGCGTGTTGTTATATGTTCCAAAGAACGTAGTTGTCGAAACTCCGCTTCACTCCATTCTATGGGGTCCGGGCGTTGATCTGGCTCATTTTTCACATTTGATCGTTTACGTGGAAGACGGCGCTTCAGTGACTTATGTTCATGAAGCCGCTTCCCCCAGCGAAATCGGTCATGCCATGCACGCGGGGATCGTTGAAATTCATGTCGGTAAAAATGCAAGTCTGCGCTTTGTAGAACTGCAATCATGGGGCCGCCATGTCTGGAACTTCTCTCATGAGCGTGCTCATGTTGAGCGTGGTGGTAATCTCGATTGGATCTTTGGCGCGGTCGGCTCACGCTTGACGAAGAACTTCTCAGACCTTGACCTGGCGGGTGAAGGCGCGCAGGGACGTATGTCTGGTTTCTATTTTACAGACGGATCCCAGCACCTTGACCATGATACCCAGCAGAATCATCTTGCTCCGCATACCACCAGTGATTTGTTGTTCAAAGGCGCGTTGAAGGGCAGGAGCCGCTCCGTGTGGCAGGGAATGATCTACGTTGCGCCCGGCGCGCAGAAGACGGATGGTTATCAAGCCAATCGCAACCTTGTGCTGGACGACCAGGCCCGCGCGGATTCAATTCCAGGGCTGGAAATTTTGGCTGATGATGTTCGCTGTACGCATGGCGCGACCGTTGGAAAGTTGGAGAAGGAACCGTTGTTCTATCTCAAGAGCCGCGGCATTCCACAAGCGGATGCGGAGCGTTTGGTGGTCGAGGGATTTTTTGACCCCATCATGCAGCGTATCCCCTTTGAAGGCGTGCGTGAGAGATTTCAACAGGCGATACAGGATAAATTGTCCGCTTCATAACAGGATCTAAGAATTAGTTATAAAAGAGACCGAGGGCGTCTCTATAATCAAAGATAGGATGTGAGTCATGGCCGTGAAATCCAAAGCTAAGCCTGGGGTAAAGACCAAATCAAAACCTGTGGTGAGGGTAAAAGTGACAAAGAAGGTGCCGTCAAAGCCGATTGTAAAAGTAGAGCCATCAAGGAAGTCAATGACAAAACAAGCTGAGAAATCGAAAAGCGGGCCTGTGTCGGTCCAGCCGGAAATCAAGGTCGATGCGGTTGTAGAAGCAGCGGCTGCGCCCAAGGTTTCGGCAAAACGGGTTGCCAAACCTGTGGTTGTGATAAAACGCATAGTAAACCCGCTCACTGAACGACGGCGGCCTGTCAAACGCTCGGTGCGAGTAAATCAATTTTCCTTTATGAAAGCGCCAGGAATTGAACATGCCTTTGAAGTGGGGGATACTGTCGAAGTGTTTTGCGATCACGAAAAGAATCGCGAGCGCATCCGCGGCTGGGTCAAGGGCATTGTGGTTCAAGTGGATAATAAACTTGTCGCCGTGCAATTTCGCTCAAATGTTTATCTCACAGACGGCTGGATGGTGCCTGATCGCATTCTCTGGTTCCCTGTCACCTCGGAGCATATTCGCCCTCTTCCGGGCAAAAAAGCTGTCAAAAAAGATTTTATTCCAGATTATTAGGCACAATGAGCGAGCAGACTGGTTGAAAACGAAACCGGTCTGTTCGTTTATTTGTTAACTTGACCCATGAAATTAAATTTAACTGAAGTTCGAAAAGATTTTCCAATTCTTGAGCGTGAGATCAGGCCGGGCGTACGTCTGACATATTTGGATTCAACGGCTACTTCGCAGAAGCCATTATCAGTGCTTCAGGCAATGGATGATTATTACCGTCATTCGAACGCGAACATCCATCGCGGCGTGCATACACTTGCCGAGGAGGCGACCGCTTTGTATGAGGCGGCCCGTGAAAAGATCGCCAGGTTTATCAATGCGGCTTCAGCGCGTCAGATCATTTACACGCGCAATACCACCGAGTCAATTAATCTGGTTGCTTACAGCTGGGCGCGCGCGAATTTAATACAGGGCGACCTTGTGCTCCTGACTGAAATGGAACACCATAGTAATCTTGTTCCCTGGCAAATGCTCCAGGCGGAGCGCGGCATCGAATTGGATTTTATTCCAGTGACGGAAGACGGCCTGCTGGATCTTGAGGCATATAGCACGCTGCTCTCCCGCCGCCCAAAGCTGGTCTCGTTTACGCACATGTCCAATGTGCTTGGGACGATCAACCCCGCCGCTGAGATCATCCATCTCGCGCATGATGCAGGCGCAATAACGTTGGTGGATGGCGCGCAATCCGTTCCGCATTTGACAGTAGACGTGCAGGCCCTGGATGCGGATTTTTACGCATTTTCCGCGCATAAGATGTGCGGACCAACCGGTATCGGCGCGCTGTATGGGAAAGTTGCCTTGCTTGAATCCATGCCCCCATTTTTGGGCGGCGGAGATATGATCAAAGAAGTGAAACTGCGCTCTTTCCGCCCGAACACATTACCGCATAAGTTTGAGGCGGGCACACCTGCGATCGCAGAAGCGGTCGGATTCGGAGCCGCGGTCGATTACCTGACCAGCCTCGGCATGGACAATATCGCCGCGCATGAACATGAGATCACGGAATACGCATTGGAGCGCCTTGAAGAGATTCCCGGCGTGAAATTATTTGGTCCTTCAGCCGATAAAAAAGGCGGGGTGGCAGCCTTCACACTTGAGGGCGTGCATCCGCATGATGTGGCGCAAATTTTGGACCGGGACGGGATCGCGGTGAGGGCGGGGCACCATTGCGCACAACCCTTACATGAAAAATTTGGAATTCCAGCCACAAGCCGCGCCTCCTTCTATTTGTATAATACAAAAGATGAAGTTGACCTGCTGGTGAATGGAATTTATAAGGTCAAGGAAATGTTTGGTTAATCATGGATGATTTGTATCGTGAAGTAATTATCGAGCACTATAAAAATCCATCCCACCGCGGGAAGCTCGACCCGCATGATATTTCATTTGCAGATAATAATCCCCTGTGCGGCGATCATATCCAGATTGATTTGCGCGTAGGCGATGATGGTTTGGTGACTGATGCCCGTTTTGATGGGCACGGCTGTGCCATCTCGCAGGCCTCCGCAGATTTGCTGGTCGAATCCATTATCGGCAAGCCTTTGGACGATGTGAAAAAACTGAACAAGGAGTCCGTGCTCGAATTGCTGGGCATTGATCTCGGACCTGTGCGCTTGAAATGCGCCCTGCTTTCGCTGAAGGTGTTGAAAGCGGGTGTGTATGGATTGGGTGAGGCTGGCGACGAGTTGACGGAATAAGCTCATGTTTAATTATGCAACCATTGACGAATCAAAAATTGAATTTGTAGAGATCGCTCCCGTTTCTGAGCTCCCGAACGGGGAGCGTTTGTTTGTTGATCTGAGCGACAGGCCGATTGTGATCTTTAATATCGCGGGTCAGCTCTTCGCGATCGGAGATGTCTGTTCGCATGATGACGGTCCGCTTGGGGATGGTCTGCTTGAGGATCATAATATCGTCTGCCCGCGTCATGGCGCGGAGTTTGATGTCCGCACAGGGAAGGCCATGGCCATGCCGGCGGTGATCGATATCCCGGCCTACCCGGTGAAACTGGTGGATGGGAATATTTTTGTGGGAATACCAAAGGTATAAAGTCCTTGCCCCTTAGATCCAAATGCCCTTGTAGACTGCATGGGCATTTTTTTGTTTAATTTTTAGAATGCATCTTTTTGAAATAGCGCCGGGATCGACCCGGTAAGTAGATTAGTTTTCCGAACCGAATAGGTTGCGCTGGTGTTTTTTCTTGTGGATGGTTGTTACGGTTCCCTGCCGCTGAGATGTGATCTTTGGCATGTCTTAAAAGTAAATTTATAGTTATTTAACCGTTTATGTGGATTCGAGACAGCAGGAGTAAGAATGAACATCCCCAAATTTTTTTATTTGTATATCGTGTTTGTTCTGATCGTTAATCAGGCTTGCGCATTATCATTTTTTGCTGACACCCCGCAACCTGTCGTAGATAGTGTAGACACAGCCACCGCTGAGCCTGCGGCGGAAGTGGAGGAACCGGGTGGGAATGAAACTCCAACAGCAACGAATTTGCCTGTTGTTGATCATGCGGTCAGGCCAGGCGAGACCACACCCCCGCCGGGAAAACTGATCGCTGATGTGGAGTCTTCGAGTACGGCGGCCGAAGAACGAGCGCCTTATGGTGATTCTTATAAAATCAACCGCTTTGAGCGACCGTTCCAAAAGGATATGGTGTACATTCCAGACATGGATATCCTTAACTTCAACCTGAGTCAGGATGAAGACTGGTATTACGTTTCGATCGAATTGCTGGGGGATAACCCCAACAATTCTTTGGGGATCAATTATGGGGTTGAGATAGATTTGAATCTGGATGGGTTTGGCGATTACATCATTTGGGCGCATCCGCCCTATACGGTTGAGTGGGATGTGAGTATTGTCCAGGTCTTTCAGGATTCGAATGTTGATTCAGGCGGATCGTCTGTGACACAGTCGGAGAATGTCTTTAGCGGCGACGGGTACGACTCTCTTGTGTTCGATGGCGGGGCCGGGCTGGGTTCCGATCCCGACCTGGCCTGGGCGCGCATGGTTGAAGGTCAAAAAGCGCTGGTTCAATTTGCGTTCAAAAGATCCCTGATCGGCTCGTTTTTTACCCTGGGAGTAGTGTCCGATGCGGGTTTGAAAGATGTCTCGAAATTTGACTACAACGATCGCTTCGACGAAGCAGAGGCAGGCTCTCCCATCAGGAGTAAGGAATTCTATCCCCTGGGCGCGCTGTACGCTGTGGACAATACCTGCTGGGAAGCTTATGGTTTTGAAATCGTGGGGAATGAGCCAAAAGCCTGCCAGCCGGATTTGGAGTCGATTGACGCCCCGACCAACGATGATCAGGGCAATCCCCTGAGCTGCGACCCGCCGCCCAATTGTGACGGCAATGGCGGAGGGGCGTATGATCCGAATACCTGCGAATGTCAATGAAGCATTATTGGGTTGATTCTTTCGGGTAGGAACACTGATTGAACTGCAAGGCTCACAAAGAGCGCAAAAGACCTCTATACAGCTTTACGAACTTTGCGGTTGATTTTGTTCCTTTGTCAACATCCACTTTTACTGTGGTGCTGTTTCTTTTCGCAGGCCGCGTCCAGATTATTTGCGATGTTCATTGATCGCAAGGTGATTGGTTTTGCAGATAGGGTTGATTTTCGAAATACTGTTTCCATTCATCTTGCGTGAAGGTACGGCCAACCCGCCGGCATAGATCTGCAACCCAAATCTGGGGATCCAGGTTCCATAATATTACGGTGTTGTCGATGCTGCCGGATGCGAGGATTTTGCTATTTGGTTTGTACGCGAGACTAAAAATCGCGCCTGTATGTCCAGTAAGGGGCTGACCAATGGGCTGCCGGGTGACTACGTCCCATAAAATGATGTTGCTGTCGAAACCTCCGGAGGCAAGGGTCGTTCCATCTGGACTAAACACGATCGTCTTTACCAGACCAGAGTGCCCCAATAAAGGCTGACCGAGAACTTCACGGGTGTTCATATCCCAAAGAATGATCGCGCCGTCACTGTTGCCTGCGGCTAAGATTTTTCCATCAGGGCTGAAGGCGATACAATTTACCGAAACAGATTGTTTCGAGAGAGACTGGCCTTTTGGCGGCTTTACGCTTAGATCCCAAAGAATGATCGCGCCGTCAGAGCTTGCGGATGCGAGCATTTTTCCATCCGCGCTGAAGACAAGATCATTGACCGAGTCTGTGTGTTCCGCCAGGCGCGGACCGATCGGGTCGTGTGTTTCCACATCCCATAAGACGATGACGCCGCCAGAATCCCCCGAAGCGAGGGTTGCCCCGTCCGGGCTGAAGGCGACAATATTAACAGGGTTTGAATGTCCGGTCAGGGGCGTTCCAATTGGGGTTTGTGTTTTCGCGTCCCGCAAGAGGATTGTCTTATCCGCGCTTCCAGAGGCAAGGAGATTTCCATCCGGGCTAAAGGCAACGCTGTTGATCGACGCAGATTGTCCTGTCAGCGGATCTCCGATAGGTTGATACGTGTCTGCATCCCACAGGGTGACTGAATTGTTTAAAGCGCCCAAGGCGATCATTTTTCCATCCGGGCTGAAGGCTGCGCTGTTGATTCTCCTTGCATTTGGTTTTATTATCTGTCCAATAGGTAGACTTTTTGTGGTGTTCCACAGAATAATGGCGGTATCGATCCCTCCAGATACAAGGGTCTTTCCATCTGGATTGTATGCAATGGAATTGATCGAACCGGTATGCCCGCTGAGGGGTTCCCCGACCGCTTGATGCGTTACGGAATCCCAAATGATAATGCTGCTGTCGTAACTCCCTGAGGCGAAAGTCTTTCCGTCTGGGCTGAAGGCAATGCTGTTAACCCGGTTTGAATGAGTGGTTAGCGGTTGACCTATGGAGGTCTGTGTCGGGATGTCCCACAACATGATGGTGGTATCTTCGCTTCCTGATGCGAGAAGTTTTCCATCCGGGCTGATCGCGACGCTCTGAACAGACCCCGTGTGTCCCTGCAAAGGACTCCCGATGGGTTGCTGTGTTTCAACATTCCAAAGGATGATTGACCCGTCTGCGCTTGCGGATGCAAGCATTGTCCCATCCGAACCGAAGGTGATGCTGTTTACCCGATCCGAATGTTCAGCGAGCGACTGCCCGATCTTTTCATGCAGGTCCACATCCCAGAAAATTATGGTTTTGTCATCACTCCCCGATGCAAGAATATTTCCATCGGGGCTGAACGCTACGCTATTGATCTGACCGCTGTGTCCACTCAACGGAGCGCCGATGCTTTGACGAGAGTCTACATCCCACAGGGTAACCGTACCGTCTTCGCTTCCGAAAGCAAGAATCTTTCCATCAGGACTGAAAGCCAGGCTGTTTACCGAAAGATCGTTTGAGCTTTTTATTTTAGGTTCGATCGGTTTGTTCGTTCCCAGATCCCAGAAAATGATCTGTCCGTCAGCGCTGCCCGATGCGAGGATTTTACCGTCCGGGCTGATGGCGACGGCGTTTACTGACCCTGCATGTCCCATGAGATATTGACGTAGTTGTGGGTGACTTTGGACATGGTCGAGCAATAAACCGAGTGTTTGCGGATTATTCCCCAGTTGATTAAATACCTCCAGGCCCAATAACAGCGATGTTTGAAAACGCTGGTCGCGCAGCAATGAAGACTGAGCGGCCAATTCACGCAAATGCGCCTGCTTCGCCAGATCCGCATTTTCACTTGACTGCCGGCTGAATACGATCACTGCGATCACTAGAAAGACAATGATCGTGGATACACCCGCGATTAGCAGCGCCGCATTCTGCCGTTGGCGCGCGTATCCCGCCTTTACAAAATCCTGGGCGAGGCCGCTTAATGCAATTTTCTTCGCATCCAATTGTTCCCGCGCGTTGACCAGCCTGGCGCCGATATACAAATAGCTTTTCTCGCGCTGATGATCATTCCATTCTTTCGCGTCATTGGCAATTTCATTTTGCAAAGTGATCACGTCGCGGTTTTCATTGACCAGCTTTTTTAACCACGGCCAGGCGTCGATCAATTTTTCATGCGAGATCGTAACCGTATCCTGACCCGCCTGTTCATCTGTTGTCACCAGGCGCGCATCGGCGAGTTTTTGGATGATGGATTCCACATCCTGCGCCTTTGCATTCTGCGGAACAAGTTCGTTGAACAATGCCGTGCGGCGGGTATCCTGTACGCCGCGCCCGACCTCGATCAATCGGCTGAAGATGGAGCGGGTTAGCTCCTGTTCGTTCCTGCTTAATTTTGAAAACGAATCATCAGCGTGTCTTTCCAGTGCTTTATGGATGCCGCCGCGCAGCAGATAATCATTGAGAGTCAGTGCGATCAGGCTGTTTTTCGCTTTTTGAGAATCGAATAGATCCTTGAGTGCAAATTGCATCAACGGCAGCGCGCCTGGTTCACCTTTCATTTCATTGATGATCTGCGCGATCAGGTCGGGGTCGATCCGCAGACCCACGCGCAGGGCGGGCTGTGCAATGGCGCTCACCAATTCCTGTGGCTGCATCGCGCCGATCTGAACGAATTGCTGATTCAATATCTCATTGAGTTGTGGATAGGCCGCGCAGTTCGAGACAAAGTCCGAGCGCATGGAGAACAGGATGATCACGCGTCCACTCTCGGCCGTGGCGGCATGGGTCAGCAAATTAAGAAATACCGAGCGTTCCGCTTCATTGCTGATCTGAGTAAAGACTTCCTCAAATTGGTCAATGAAAAGCACAAGACGCTGAGTCTTATTTTCTGTTAACGCTGATTCCGCGCACTCATGCAATACCTTGACTTGATCGACGTGCTGACGAAAATAATTGCCCAGTTCAGGCGACTTCAAACGTGAGAATGCATTTGCCAAAGAGTCGATCGGGTCGCGGCCCGGCTTCAAGGTCGCATACAACCAGCGTTCACTGCTTTTGATTTTTCCCTGCCTCAAGGCGTGGATCAACCCCGCGCGCACCAGCGATGACTTTCCGCTTCCAGACGGACCTGTGACGAATACCGTCCGGGAGTCCTTTACGCGGCTGACGAGATCCTCCACCAACTTCTCGCGCCCGAAGAATAGTTCGGCGTCTTCTTCCTCGAAGACGTCCAAGCCCTTGTAGGGACAGCCTCCATCAAATGGTTTGGGTTGGAACGTGGATTGTAGCCGGTCGATCAGAACAGTGACTTGTTCAACAGAGTATCCGGTATTTATGTTGATATCGCCAATGTTGCCGCCCGCGGAAATACTGCCAACCGCAATGCTATGATTGTCTGCTTGAACTCGCGCCTCTTCTTTTTTGTTCTCGTCACTCATCGTTGGCTATTCCGGGCGGACTTTATTTCTTGTTATCGTTGATCGAGTTATTATTCCCGATCACAATATTTCCAGTCAGGTTCCCGCCGACTTGAATATTTCCAACGGCAGTGCTTCCATTGTTGGCAGTTACATTGTCGCTTGGTTTGGGAGTCGCATTGATTCTCCCCGCTTCTTCTTCCGTTCCGCCTGTGTCGGCCGAAGGATTTTTCTTCATTCTTTTCTCGATGGCGTCATATAAATGACTAAAATTTGCATCCTGATGCATTTCCGGTGTGAGCGTATTCATATCTTTCAAGGTGCTGGTCAAGCCGGATATCTTGTCCCGGATGCGGTCGTACATATCCATGTCATCCCGAATGCCCTGTAAATTTGCGGGATCTAAGGTTTTCATGGCTTCTGCCAATTCCGCCCTCTTGTCCTCCCAATATTTTACGTAGCCGATCCTTTTGACGGGATCGTAAATATCGGCATCTGCCAGAACGATCGGGAAGATGCGGTCATGGAATTGTTTGTTTTCGGCGATCTCGACCAATTCGAACATACAGTTTGGGGACTTTAAATACTTGTCGCTGACGATCACGATCACGCAATTTCCCTGCCCGATGCGCTCCATAAATTCCTTGATGGATCCCTTGTAACCCAGGTCACGTTTGTCTCGAGTGATTTTGATGCCGCGTGATTGCAGGGCTTCATCAACCTTGTTGACAATTTCTTCCCGTTCGCCGCCCCATGCATAGGAAATAAATACCGCCTGCTCATAATTTTGCATAGTGCTCCTCTTCAAATAATTCACGACAATCATTAAGCCAAAAATACGCCTGGTATTCTTCCCCCTGACATTAGTCATTATATGGTTTTTAGGTCTTAATTGTCAATAAAAAAATAGAATATCCAGAGTGTAAAGTCTCATACTTTGCACTCTGGATATTCAAATAAACAAGGCCGTGTGTTTCTGTGATCGGCTTACCAATCTCCCGCATACCCGATGGGAAATGGCTGGGTGATCCTTACGATCTGCAGGCGCTTTAATTCCACCAGTTGACGGATATGCAAATTGTCATGCGCCACCCAACAGGCGAACATTTCTCCGGCGGAGACGGATCCATATTCGGAGGTATAGGTCGTGTCCCAATCTTTATCCGCCTGATCGATCAACCAGTCCAGGGATTTTACGCGCTCTTCGAAAAACTTCTTTTGTACCTCAATAAAATTTTGTTCGTTATATTTTCGGGATATGACCCAGTCTTGTGGATCGATCACATGCCATTCTTCGTTTTGGCGATTGAGGATGAAATCCAGGTGCTCACGGAAATCCTCTCGCTCCTCGTCGTAAAGGTGGCAGGCCACCTCAAGAATGGACCAGTCCGCATCGGAGGGCTTGATCCGCGCCTCCGCCTGTGAAACGTTGGCAAGCAGAGCCTGTAAAATTTCCGTGCCGCTGACCATTTCCTGATAGAGTTCTGTGAATTTCATCCGCGCCTCTTTTTCAAACTTCGAACTTTCCAACGATCCTTAAAATGTCAAATCCTTCAGCAAACGGGACCTCGGCCAGCGCGCCGTGCCTGACCATGATCGAGCGGGTCAATTCGCTGTTGAAGTAATACCTGTCGCGATAGGTTTCATATTGCGAGAGCGCTTCGATCTTGTTTTGAACATCCTCTTCCGAAACTTCCACCAAAAAATGCGGAAAGAATCCATAGGAGGAGCGCACCACGTCAAACCCCAGAACGGTGATTCCCCGAAAGGCGCGCAGGGCTTCGTCGGTCATGGTGAGATGGTCCTGATGGACATCCTGTTTCGAGTGGACGAAGATCAAATCGGGTTGGAATTCCCTGCGCAGTTTTAGAAAATACTCAAGAATTTCCTGCCGCGCATCAGGAAAAACGCGTGTAATAAAAGGCCCAAAGATGATCTTTGTCTCAGGCACACCCAGCACCTGCATGGATTTAAGATGCTCGCTCTTTACATTGACCAGGTCGGGATTTTTTTGATTGTCTGAAAGCGTGACGCACAAAATCTCCGTTTGATCAACAATGTGATGGATCAAAGCTCCGCACCCGATCTCGATATCATCAGGGTGCGCGCCGAGGAATAAGACTCTTTTGCCGAAGAAATTCATGATATGTTTATGTCATTGCGAAGAGCAAAGACGCCCTCGCAATGACATGCTATTTTTATTTTGTCGCCAGAATTCCGCCGACAACTTTGGTCATGACCAGTTTGCCGTCGCGTTCAAACCATTTCTTTGCCACAGCTTCGATCTTGCCGATCAAGGCTTCGTATTCATCTGCGCCGTTGAACATGGATGTCCACAGTTTGCGGTCTTCGCCCAGAGATGCGCGGACATAATCAATGAACGGCGCGACCTCGGGGAAGGTTAAATGATTTTCGAATTTATGTAATTCGGTCTTTGCGAATATTTTGCTGATGGTATTGAAGATGTCGCCCTTGAAGCGTGAGGAACCGGGCATCGGGGGGATGGTTGCGTTGGTGGCTTCCTTAATGATGTCATAGAACATCTGCTTGTTCTCGGGCAATGGACCGGAGACAAAAAGCCGTCCGCCAGAATTCAGCACCCGATGAGCTTCACCAAATGTAAAGTCGAGGTCTGACGCGTAATAGATGGCGAATGCGCTCGTACACAGATCAAAGGTGTTTTCGGGGAAGTTGAACGGCTGATTAAAATCCAAAAACTGGAAATCAATATTCGCGCCGATCTTTTTATTCTTCTCGCGCGCCTTGTCGAGCAGTTCTTCCGAGAAGTCGCCGCCCGTGATCTTTGCGCCGCCTTTGGTGTATTCGTTAAAGAGAAAGGACAATTTTCCCGCGCCGCAGCCGACATCGAGAATGTTCATGCCCGCCTGCGGTTTGAGAAGATCGTTCGTCCACACATCGATGTTGGCTGAGCCGTATTTTTCGTGAATATCAATGCGCATGAGCAGGTCTTTGCTCGGTTCCTGATAATCTATTTTCATTTATCTCTCCTGTTGTAGTGACAACTTCGGTCGTCCTCTGAACAAGCGACTGAGTCGCAAGCAATAAATAACTTTTTAATTATACCAACATCCAATCAAAATTCAGTGGTTGAATTTTGATTGCTCATTTCCGCTTATTTTCATCCTGACTCAGCCAATACCGAATTCCTTTGCCCGCATGAGGTTCGTTTTTATAGCGCGGGATGATATGAAGATGCGCGTGAAATACATGTTGTCCGCCAATCGCGCCGCAATTCCAGCCAAGGTTATACCCATCGGGATGATATGTTTGATCCAGCATGGTTTTTGCCTGGTGGATGATATCGTAGAGGGCGGTCCACTCCGCAGCGGTGAGGTCAAAGACGGTTTCACGATGCGCGCGTGGAATGATCAGACCAGAACCTATCAAAACAGCTTCTTCTTTCTGTAAAAACACGCACAGATCATTTTCGAGAATGGTCTCAGTTCGGTCAGATAAACGATCACAAAAACGGCAACTATTCATTTTTTATTTCTCCTTGAGAACTCATGATAGAATTTGCGCACTGGAGTCATTATGGCGAACAAAATACAACCTGTCAAAGGCACGCGCGAATTTTATCCCGAACAAATGGCGCTGCGCAATTACATATATGAAAAAGTCCGCGCTGCTTCGCGCATGTTCGGATATCAGGAATGGGACGCGCCCTTTATTGAGTCGATCGATCTGTACGCGGCCAAGTCCGGCGAAGAACTTGTCAAGAAACAATCCTTTACCTTCACCGATCGCAGCGGAGATTTTGTTACCCTGCGTCCCGAGCTCACGCCGAGTCTGGCGCGCATGATCGCGGCCAAACAGGGCGAGTTGACCTATCCTGTGCGCTGGTGGTCGTTCGGTCCATTCTGGCGGTATGAACAGCCGCAAAAGGGACGCACGCGCGAATTCTTCCAGTGGAATATCGACATGCTGGGAGTTGCCTCGCCCGAAGCGGACGCTGAACTGATCGCGGTTGGCGCGACTTTCCTGCGTTCGGTCGGGATTACCCCTGATCTGGCTCTGATCTATGTGAATAATCGGCGGCTGATGGATTCAGAATTCGATGCCTTGGAGATTTCTGTAGAGAAGCGAATGGATGTCTCCAATTTAGTGGATCGCCGCACTAAGATGGAACCTGCGAAGTGGGATGCGTACGCAATTGAACTTGGTCTGAACGAATCCCAGCTTGCAGGCTTGAAGGACATTCTCGGTAATTTTGATCTGTGGAAAAAGAGTGACGAGCTTGTGCGTCTGTTCGCCGCGCTTGAAGCATTGGGCGTCAAGGAGTATGTTAAATTCGACCCGAACATTATGCGCGGGTTGTTGTATTACACAGGCACGGTCTTCGAAGCCTTTGACACCAGCGGTTCATTGAAGCGCGCCATCCTGGGCGGCGGCCGCTATGACAATCTGCTCGCAGACGTGGGCGGACAGCCGCTTTCGGGTGTCGGCTTCGCGATGGGGGATGTGGTGGCGGGGATATTTTTGCAGGAGAAGGGTTTGCTTCCTGAATTCATCCCAAGCCCCGCTCCCGTCTTTGTAACGATTTTTGATGAAAACCTGATGCGCGAATCCTTTTCCCTCGCGGCAGAGTTGCGCGGCGCGGGTCTCAATGTGTTGTGCTACCCCGAGCCCGCCAAGCTTCAGAAGCAATTCAAATTCGCGGATAAAATGAAGGCCAGCATCGCGCTGACGATTGGTCCCGATGAGGCGGCCAATGCCCAGGTGGCGGTCAAGAACCTGGTCAACGGTGAACAGGTCACAGTGAAGCGGGATGCGCTTGTTGAGTTTATAAAAGAATTTTTGAAAAATGCCTGAAATACGCCCTGTCACACAAGAAAACTGGCAAACATTGATCAGCCTGAAAGTTCGGGAAGATCAAAGAAGATTTGTGGCTTCGAATTTGTATTCGATCGCGCAGGCACAATTTGGCGATGAATTCGAGGGTCATTGGGATTTGTTTGCTTATGGGATCTATGACGGTGATGTGCCTGTGGGATTTTTGATGTACGGTTTTAATTTTTTGTATCCCAAACATCAGGCTTATATTCAGCGTTTGATGGTGGACGAAAATTTTCAAGGCAAAGGTTTCGGGCGCTTTGGAATGATAAAGATGCTTGAAATTTTCCGCGCAGACGAACGGGTTAATACTGTTGGCATTAGTTACGAGCCTGATAATGACGGCGCACGAAAATTGTACGCCAGTTTGGGTTTTGTGGAAACAGGGGAGGTTGTTGAAGGCGAGGTGGTGGCTGAGTTAAAGTTGAGATAATTTGTGGTAAAATCATGACCGCTTCCATGACTTGTAGCCGTCAAGATAAGCTTCTATGAAGCCTGTAGCTCAACGGCAGAGTGTTATGCACTTAGGTTCAAGCGAGAAAAGAAGCAATACGAAATTAAGCACGGAGGATGTAGCTCAATTGGCAGAGCGTCGCCCTGTGGAGGCGAATGTTGCGGGATCGTTCCCCGTCATCCTCCCACAAAAGTAAGCGTATTTCCAAAATCAAAACCACCTTCGTTTTTGAAGGTGGTTTTGATTTTAAAAATATATGAAAAATGAGAAGAAAAGAAGAAGGGCGTAGTCAATATGAGTTCGAGCGTTTACTGCATTTGGCAGAACGCGCTATTTAACCGCGCCTGCCGCAAAACTAAAGCGGGTCACCCCCTGCGAAAGCGTGTCCTCTCCATGGAAAAAGCCCGGGAACTACTGGCCATGTTCGGCCCTCACACCCCCAAAGACGCCTGTGACCTTGCCCTCTCCGTTCTAGCCCTCGACACCGGCTTGCGTTCCAGCGAACTGGCTCATCTCACCCTCAAAAATCTCGACTTGCAGGAAAGAACCCTCTCCGTCATCGTCAAAGGGGGCAATGGAAAACCGCCGTCTACTCCAAAGCCACCGCCAACTGCATCTACAAATGGCTTGCCGACCGCGACGAAAATTGCTAGACCCTCTTCTACTCTCTGCATTAACGCAACAAACGCAACGAACTCAAACGTGACGGCATGCCCCAGCTTGTCAACGAATGGGGCAGGCGTCTCAACATCAAACTCTCCCCGCACGACCTCCGCCGATCCTTCGCCACCCCCGCCCGCATCGTTCAGGTAGCGGGCAGCTGGGAAAACCCAAAACCGTCGAAGAATACTCCCGCGACATCGAACAGCGCAACATAACTCCGTACCTTCCCGCCAGTCATTTGATTAAAAAATAGCGTATAATCCGCCTCGCTATAACATACTCCCGTACCCTAAAGCTGAGTGCCATTACACCGCACAACACCCTGACACCGCAAAGTAGATGTGTTGAGGGTTCGAAACCCTTCAGGCTCCCAACTCCAAGACCCTAAAGGTGACAAAACTACCTTTAGGGTCTCATGATAAGTGAAGATAAACTATGCCAAAAACCATCAATGTACTATTTCTTGCGGCAGAAGCAGAGCCTTTCATTAAGGTGGGCGGGCTGGGAGACGTGGCGGGCACCCTGCCTCGTGCTTTACGTTCCATTTCCAATGATGATATCAAATTGGATGTCCGTCTGGTCATCCCGCATCATCCAGCCGTGAAAGCGGATCTTAAACCGCTGGGAATGTTCTCGATAAAGCGCGGCGATTCTGAGATCCAGATCGAAGCGTCTGAGGCTATCTTGAACGGCATGCCCGTTTATTTTATCGGCGGGGAACCGATCAGCGCCAATGGCTCGGTCTATTCTTCCAATGCAAAACTGGACGCTGAAAAATATATTTTCTTTTCGCTGGCCGCGCTCGAGCTTCCGAGACAGATCAACTGGCAGCCTGATGTGATCCATGCGAATGATTGGCATACCGCCATAAGCGTTTATGGTTCATTGACCAAACGATGGGAAGGGGGCGAGCGTCACGTTGCTTCTGTGCTCACATTGCATAATCTTCCCTTTATGGGTCCGGACTCAAGTTCGATCATTGAAAGCTACGGTTTGCAGCTGGCTCAAACTGACCTGCCTGATTGGGCGCGCGTCATGCCGCTGCCTTTGGGCTTATGGGCTTCTGATGCGATCGTGGCGGTTTCTCCAACCTATGGAAATGAAATAATGCAGCCTGAATATGGCTGCGGTTTGAATGATTTTTTCCAATCCCGCCGTGAAACCGTGAGCGGTATATTGAACGGATTGGATACTGTTTCTTTTAATCCGGCTGAAGATATGGCTCTTGGTGTTAATTTTGATAGCACCTCTCTTGAGAAACGCGCACCAAATAAAGGCACACTTCAGAGCAGGTTGGGTTTACCTGTAGACCCTGAAATCCCATTGCTGGCCATGGTCACACGTATGGACGTTCAAAAAGGTGTTGACCTTGCTTTGACAGCGCTTAAAAGCATGAAGAATATTAAGTGGCAGGCTGTTATTTTGGGGACCGGGGATCCAAAACTTGAAGAAGCCGCCTTGGATCTGCAAGCAATGTATCCTGAGCGAGTCAAGGTTGAAACGCGCTATGATGCGGGACTCGCGCGCCAGATCTATGCTGGTTCGGACATGCTGCTTATGCCGTCCCGCTATGAGCCATGCGGCCTTTCACAAATGATCGCGATGAGATACGGTTGTGTGCCCATTGTGCGTGCGGCGGGTGGTTTGAACGATACCGTCCAGCATGGCGAAACGGGTTTTGTTTTTCAAAAAGCGCATCACCTGTCCTTGTTGGCGGCTGTCAAATCCGCGTTAAAAGTTTATTCTGATCGCGAAAAATGGGGAATTATGCAGCGAGCTGGCATGGCTCAGGATTTTTCCTGGGAAAATTCTGCGAAAAAATATCTCCAACTCTATCAATCCATTATTAAATCATGACCTTTAAACGCTCCTCTGGAATCCTCCTTCATCCATCCAGCCTGCCCTCGTCGTACGGTATTGGCGATCTTGGTCCGCAGGCGTTTCGTTTTGTCGACTGGCTCGCCTCAACTAATTGCAAACTATGGCAGATGCTTCCGCTTGGCCCTACCGGATACGGTGATTCTCCGTATCAATGTTTTTCAGCATTTGCCGGTAATCCATATTTGATCAGCCCCGATGCCTTGCTTGCTGACGGCCTACTTTCCCAAGCCGATCTGGATGCGATGAAAGACCTTCCCGCATCTTATGTGGATTTTGGTTTGATGATACCCCGCAAGCTTGATCTTCTACAAAAAGCTTTTTCCAACTACCGCGCCCATCCCGAGCACCTGCGCTCAGAATTTGATTATTTCTGTGCCGAGAACGCGTCCTGGCTGGATGACTACACACTTTTTATGGCACTCAAAGAATCATATGGCGGCGGCGCGTGGGGAGGTTGGCCCGAGCCATTGCGCTCCCGCAAGAAGACCGCCTTACGCAAGGCTCAAACTGAACTTTCGGAAAGCGTAATGCGTTATGCTTTCTATCAATTCATATTTTTCCGACAGTGGAACAAGCTTCGCGCATATGCGAATGAGCGCGGTATTCAGGTCGTCGGCGATATTCCAATTTTTGTTGCCTATGATTCTTCAGATGTGTGGGCACATCCCGATCTGTTCTTCCTGGATAAACATGGAAACCCAACAGTCGTGGCGGGCGTCCCGCCGGATGGGTTTTCTGCGACAGGACAACGATGGGGCAACCCGCTTTACAACTGGAAGGAACATAAAAAGGATGGCTACGCCTGGTGGTTGTCTCGTGTGGCGTCCTCTCTGAATATTTTTGATATCCTGCGCTTCGACCATTTCCGTGGATTTGCTGGATATTATGAAATCCCCGCCAGCCATATGACAGCTGAAGCAGGTCGTTGGGTCAAAGGCCCCGGCAAAGACCTTTTCCGCGCGGTTGATAAATTTCTTGGCGATGGGCTGGTCACCACTGGAACTGGTTTGCCAATAATCGCGGAAGACCTGGGGTTGGTCACCCCGGATGTGATCGAGCTGCTTGAAGCGTTCAACCTGCCGGGCATGAAAGTTCTACAGTTTGGTTTTTCGGGACCCGATAACCCCTTCCTGCCTCATAATTACGTTACGAACTGCGTGGCTTATACAGGCACTCATGATAATGATACTGCGCGCGGATGGTTCAATGCTGCCGAGCCGCATGAACGTGAGTTTGCACAGCGTTATTTGCGAATTGACGGCAGTGACTTTGCCTGGGATCTTATTCGTGCTGTTTGGAGTTCTGTTGCTGATATTGCGATCACGCCCATGCAGGACCTGTTGAATTGCGGAGGAGAAGCACGTATGAATTTCCCGTCGCGCCTGGGCGGGAATTGGTCGTGGCGAATTACCGAAAGCGACCTGCACGATGACCTGGCTGGCAGGCTTCGCGAGCTGAACTGGTTGTTCAGCCGCTAATTTGGAAAAACAACGGGACTGTTTTCGGCAGTCCCGTTTTGTTTTATGGTATTTGAAAGAAAATAATGGAAGAGACTCAACCTACAAGGTCGTTAGATAGTTATCAGTCAATGCCTTTGCAGCCAAAGGCGAAGACTTCAATCGTGAAATTTAGCCGCAGCTGGAAGGTGTTTTGGTTTGTCCTGTTAATACTTTCCCTCTATTTTCTTGGTCCATTTCGGACAAATATTCTTTTACTCGGAACTGATGATTCCCCTGAGCGCGGGTCTTTGGGCAGGACAGATACGATCATCCTGACCACCATTGTTCCACTCAAGCCGTATATAGGCATGTTGTCCATTCCGCGCGACTTGTGGGTAACGATCCCGAATGTCGGCGAGCAGCGCATTAACACTGCCTATTTCTTTGCCGAAGCGGATCAATCAGGAACAGGCGGCGATGCTGCCACCGAGACCATACGGGAAAACTTTGGCGTGACCGTTCCCAACTATGCAATTATTCACATGACTGGAATTGTGGCTGCAATAGATATTTTTGGCGGCGTGAATATTCAACTTGATTCCCCGAGCGGAGGATACCCGGCCGGTGAACATTCTTTGAGCGGGATAGAGGCATTGGCCTTTGCCCGTGACCGCGCCGGCAGCAGTGATTTTTCACGCATGCAGCGCACTCAGATCCTTTTGCTTGCCATTCTGAATAAAGGATTTGAGCCATCCTCATGGCCGAAATTCCCGCAATTTGTCCTGTCACTGGCAAAGGTTGTTGATACGAACATCCCGCTCTGGCAATGGCCGCGCCTGCTATTTGTTTTGGCGAGAGCGCCTTTGTTTGGAATAGATAGCCGCACGATTACCCCCGAGATGGTAGTTCCGTTTACAACCTCGGGTGGGGCGCAGGTCCTGGGACCCAATTGGGGTGAGATCAATCAATTGATGGATGAGATGTTTGGGAGATAATTTCAGCAAGTGCAAACGGGTTGGCCAGGGTAAGTTTATGTTTCTTGCACATAATTTGAAAAATTATTAATGATTTTTCCTTGAGTTTCATCCCGCCATTGCAGGCGGATCTGGACCTTTTGCTCATTCATTTCGACAAATAAAGAAAGCCCATCGTCATAGGGCAGGAAATCTTTTTCGATAAAACGCCATTGTTCCCCGATGTGATGAATGGCACCATCATAATCTTCGAATGAAGTCTTAACAATATAGTTTTGTCCCCGTATAAGATCTGCCGCGGTGAATCTTTGTTTTGCTGTAGACATTTTTTTCAGATGGATTTATTGGTTCTCTTTCACAGTTAAATTCACTACGATCGCATTGCTGGCTTTTACCAAATTCTCTGGTGTGATCATGATCTCTTCCCCCCATTGACCTCCGCCCGTACCGAGGATGGGTTCATTGAGAAGACTCGCTTCAAGAAATGACCTGAAGTTTGGCGACTGCCAGCCAAAGGCCGGGATCGACCCGATAATGTAGCCTGTTGTCTCCTTTACCACTTCAGGCGCTGCCATCTGAATATTGCGCGACCCGATCGCCTTCTTCAAATTTCCTGAGACCGCATTTTGATCTCCGCCAAGCATGACCAGCACGCGTTCGCCTGTATCCACTTGAAAAATGAGGGTCTTGACAGCCTGTCGTTCAGAAAAGCCCAGCACATGCGCCACATTAGAGGCGCCTTTTTCGGTATCAGGTGAAAAGCTGCGGGATTCGTAGGGGATATTTAATTTATCGAGATATTCATGGGATGGGAGTTTCATGGGCAGTCCTTTGCAGATGATGGAAATGATCTCTTGCGGTGTGAGTTCTATGTCAATGGTTAGCGCATTCCGTGGTTCTTCGAGTATATCAAATTGACTCGCCAGCATTGCGGCAGACATGAAGTGGCCTGCGCGCTGCTGTAAGCGATGTTTGATCTGGGGGTATGTTCCCCGCAGGTAGACGAACCTTACCTGATCACCCGATTGTCGGTTAAGAAAATTCCGATAGGCTTCCTTCAATGCAGAGCAAGACAATACAATTGAATTTCCCGTTTGAATATTTAGCACGATCAAATTCTGTAATGCGGATAACCATTCCTGACGGTCTTCGTCCGTTAATGGAATATTATGCGCCATCTTTGATCGATTCGCTTCTGAATGAAATTCGTCGGCATCGTAAAAATCCCAACCCAGCTTTTGTGCCAGTAATGAACCGATCGTTGTCTTCCCTGAACCTGCCACGCCCATGATAATTATGACTTGAGATTTGCCGTTCATAAAAGAATTAGCCGCCTGTGCGTTGAGAGGCAAGGTAAATGCCTGCCAGAATAAAGACTCCGCCAAGCAGTGTGGCGGGGGACGGCGATTCGCTCAGAATAAAAAACGCGAGCACCGCTGAGCCGATCGGTTCGCCAAGGGTCATTACTGCAACCAGCGCAGCGGGGAGGTATTTCAACGCCCAATTGTAGGTGGAGTGCCCGACTAACTGCGGTAAAGCCGCAAGAAGAAAGATCCAGCCATAAGTTTTTGACTCATACCCCAACGCTGAATTTCCGGTAATGAACATGAGCGCGATCAACACGAGTGCGGCCATACCATACACCATAAAAATATACGGGATAAGCGATATGCGTGTGCGTAATTTTCTGCCGATGATCAGGTAGCCTGTCACTGTCCACGCCCCCAGAAGCGCAAGGAAGTTACCCCACATTGCGCGTCCCTGCAGCACATCTGCAAACGCGGGGCAGGATATGCCTGCATTCCAAACACACGCATCCGACAGCCCGATAATTGTTCCGCCCGCAAGCGACAATCCCAGCCCGATGATCGCTGTCTGCGCGAGATGTTCCTTCAATAGGAGCGGTGAGAGTAATGCCACCCAGAGCGGTCCTGTGCTCACGAACACCACCGAACTGGCCACGCTGGTGTACTCAAGCGAAGATATCCACGTGGCGAAGTGTACAGCCAGAAAAATGCCCGAGAAAACACCGAGCATGATCTCATTAAGGGTGAAGCGCTTTATTTCCTCGAGATGTTTTGTCAAAGCGATCGGCGCAAGCAGGACCGTTGCAAAGCCCAGTCTTAGGGCGGCAATCACAAGCGACGGCGCGCCGTCACTTTGCGCAAATCGAATAAAAATGCTCGCAGTGGACACAGCCAACACGGCGATAATGATCGCGAATGGGAGCATGAAACGTGTGCGTTGATCCATAATGGCCAGAGTGTACCTCAAATGGCGCGCGCAATGAAACTTGTCATCTGTTATAAGCTGTGCTAGTATAGTTGCAAAATAATCACTTAGAGGAGAACTGAAAATGTCCAACATCAAAACTGAAATTGCAGAATTAGTTGTAAAAAAAGTTGGTATTCCCAAGGATAAAGCAGGGCAGGCTGTGGATGTGGTTTTAAATTTCCTTAAGCAAAAATTACCTCCCACGGTTGCAGGTCAATTGGATGCCATCCTTGCAGGTAATGTTGACCTCAGCGATGGGATTGGTCTTGATGATGCCGCAGGTCTGCTTGGTGGTTTGCTGGGCGGGAAGAAGTAACCTTTGATCGGTTAAAACGACTGCAAAAGTAGAGCGACTGATGATCGCTCTACTTTTTATTCAGGTAGATGTGTTGATTTATAAGATATTTGTATAATAATTATCCAAATTCTTGCGGCTATTCCAGGTACAAGGTAAAATCGGGTTATTCGAAAAACTGTTACCACCAAGGAGAGAATAAAATGGCTTTTGAACTTCCAAAACTTGCTTATGCTTACGACGCTCTGGAGCCGCATATTGATGCGCGCACCATGGAGATCCATCACACCAAGCATCACAACACATATGTAACCAACTTGAACGGCGCAATTGAGAAAACACCCGAGCTTGCCGGTAAATCACTAGAATCTTTACTGGGTGATTTGAACGCAGTCCCTGAAGGTGTCCGCATGGTTGTCCGCAATCATGGCGGCGGCACATTCAATCACAACCTGTTCTGGGAGGTGATGGGACCGAATGCCGGCGGTGCTCCCAAAGGAGAATTGGCGAGTGCGATCGATTCTTCCTTTACTTCTTTTGATTCTTTCAAGGCCGAATTTGAAAAGGCCGCCACTACCCGCTTCGGTTCTGGTTGGGCCTGGCTCGTCAAAAAAGGCAGCGGTTTGGCTGTGGTCTCGACCGCGAATCAAGACAATCCGCTCTCGGAAGGATTTACCCCCATTCTTGGGATTGATGTTTGGGAACATGCTTATTATTTGAAATATCAGAACCGCCGGCCTGAATACATCACAGCATTCTGGAATGTGATCAATTGGGATGCGGTCGCTGCTCGATACGCTGCAAAATAATACAAAAAAAGTCAATCCAATAAAAGTTCATTTATCAAAAGAGTCCATGCCTCATCAGCATGGACTCTTTTGAATTTACCCATGATCCGTTCCCGGGACTTATAATGGATATGGTCGCAATTTCTCGACTCAAATGACAGGAAAAATTTAATGACTTCAGAAGAAAATATCCCGGAAGAGAGCAATATACCCGCTCCTGATGTGCAGGTATTTCACGCCATGTTTGATGAAAATAAGGAGGTCATGCTGCTGATCGATCCTGAGAGCGGGGAAATTGTCGATGCAAATCAAGCCGCAATGGAATTTTATGGATATGCAAAGGTCAAATTATGCAGTATGTCAATTAATGAGATCAACACCATGTCGCCTGAACAAATAACTATGGAGCGCCAAAGGGCGTTGCATGAGGAGCGAAATTATTTTATTTTTCCTCACAGGCTATCCAATGGTGATGAGCGAATTGTAGAAGTTTATTCCTCCCCGATCTTTTTATACGGAAAGCAATTATTGTTCTCAACGATTCATGACATTACCAATCATAAACCGTTGGAAAAAGTGATGTGGGTACGCCCGCAGTGAGATCGCAAAAAAATCCCTTCGTGAAAAAATAAACTTACCCTTGCCACGAACATAAAGGAAGATATAATTAGTTAATTCCAAAATGAATTTCATTCCAACTAGGAGCAAAAAACAATGACTCACATTATCACCAGTTTATGCGTTCGTGACCGCGGTTGCATCGAAGTCTGTCCCGTCGAGTGTATTGTCCCCGGCCAGCCTGTAGCTGAATGGCCGTGGATGTATATTGATCCCGACACCTGCATTGATTGCGGCGCTTGTGTGCCTGAGTGCCCGTTTGCGGCGATTTTCCCCGAAGACGAGGTCCCTGCCGGATACACCGCCAAAGGCGGCGAATACATCAGCAATGTCGGCCTTACCGGTCATTACGAGGCCACCAATCATCACGGCAAAGCGGTTGTGCTTGATTCCACAAAACAACTGGCAGCCGGTGAAGTTGTTGACCTGACTCCGGATATTAAACCCAATTACGCTTTCTTCAAGAGCGGACCCGGGTACGCAGCCAAGGATAGCGATCAAGGTTCGTAACTCGTATTTTATAAAAGTGGCCAGGCGCAAAAGCCTGGCCACTTTTTGATTCATGCTGTGAATGTTACTTATTGATTCAACGCCGCATCAAGCAGTTTATTTTTGATATTCTCTGCCAGAGAAATATTATTCTCTTCCAATGTAACGATCAATACCAATGGTGTTCCGCCCCAATCCGGAATGGTGCCGGCTGTCAGCCATGTGATGGTTGTGCCATCTGCGCTTGCCTTGCTGGCACGACTCCAATAAGGCTTGCCTTCCACGATGAAAGCCAGAGACGTTTCATCTGCCGTCTTGGGTTGGACCACCTCAACCGATTTGTTCTCCGCTGATAACACCACCCAACCCTGCTCGGGCGTGTCAACCGCCATGGCAATACGAGCAAAGGGCATTATCCCATGATTGCTCAATGCGGCCGCCGCAAGACTTGCTTGTATGGGACTGATTCGCAGATTTTCTGTTGAGTTGTTCTCCACATCATACGCCGCCGGCATATTTAATTCCGGGATTTTATAAAAACCAAGTTTTTGGTAATATTTTTTTAATTCAGCCTCGGTTGGCTGGCGCAGTCCAAACTCAGCCCGCACAAGCGGAAGTAACGCCGTGCCCATTGGATACAGGCCTTGCGTGGCGCGATTTACCAATGGGGCGGCAGGATCTTGTGAAAGGGAATCTCCCAAATCATCGAGCTTGTTTGGATCATACGTGGGATGAGAAGCCATGACCAGTATTTCGCCAGTGTCTGCATTCATTAAAATAATCGCGCCGGTGTGGCTGCCAAGCAGCAGATCAGCTTGTGTTTGCAGCGCAAGATCGATGCTCAAGCGGATATCCAATCCGGGCGGCGGTGTGCCATAAAGTAAATGATCACGCCAGATCAGGCTGGACGGATTTCCCTGCAGGCCGCGTAAATAATTGTCTAATGCCGCTTCCAATCCGGCCTGCCCAAAAACAGAATGCGTATAGCCAGTTATTGGTGCCAGGTCTGGATAAAGGTATACGCGCTCGTACGTACCGCTGCTTCCTTCAGTAATATTGATGGGTTGATTGTTACGATCCATTAATTCACCGCGCTGAACATAGCGGTCAGCGATGGAGCGGCGGGCATTATCTGTGCGGCTGAGCAGGTCCGGGCTACGGACGATGGCCCACCATGCGCTGGATAGCGCAACAGCGGCCAATCCGATGGCCAGAATGCTTGCCAGGGTCGTGTATGGTTTTGGGTTTTCCAACGGAGCTGGCTCAGCGTCGACCAAATTGCTGATGACCAGCAAAATGAACAATGCGATATAAGAGGTTAATAGCGAGGAGCCGCCATACGACACAAATGGTAACGTTACGCCTGTGAGCGGCAGCAAGCGTAAGTTGCCGCCAATAATCAACAAGCTTTGAATACCAAAATAGGTCACAATGCCGGCCGCCAGGTAGCGGCGAAATCTGTCTGCGGCGCGCAGGGAAGCTATTAAGCCCCGCGCAAGGATCAGCCATATTGTGACGAGCAAGCCCAACGTTCCGACCAGCCCTGACTCTTCTGCAATCGCGGCAAAAATAAAATCAGAGATCGCAACCGGTACCAGCAACGGGCTCCCAAGCCCCAGGCCGCGCCCGATCGTGCCTCCATTGGCAACCGCGAGAATGGATTGTACGATCTGATACGAAGTGCCTGATGGGTCGCTCCAGGGATTGATCCATCCATCCACGCGGATGCGGATGATGTCAATGAAAAAATACCCAAGCACGAGCGCGAGCGTTAGGAAAAGCATCGTGCTTAATAAAATGCGGCGCTTGCCTGTGGCGAGGAAAATAATAATGGCGAAGATGAAAACAAAAATGGATGCGGTGCCGAGGTCGCGCTGGACAACCAAAAGCAAAAGCGAGATGCCTGTGACCACCAGTGTCGGCACCAGCAGCGGCAGAGAAGATAATCGAATGCTAACACGGTCTGCGAGATACGCAGAAAGATAAATGACCAATAACAGCTTGAGCGGTTCGGAAGGTTGAAAATAAACCCCGCAGCAGCCCAGCCATAAATGCGGACCGATCCCCAGCGGATTTGTGCCAAAAAGCAGTGTGAGCGCGGTAATAAATAATCCGCCGCCCAGCAGAACATATTTGTAGCGTCTCAGGTAGATGAGGTTTTGAGGGAGATATAAAGCGAATATAAATACCAGGATACTGATGGTAAGCCAGATCATCTGGCGTAATCCGAAGACTTCATCCAGCCGCCAGATGGTGAGCACCCCCCAACCGCTCAGGAGCGCAGCCGCCGGCAGGAGATAAGGATCCCGCTCTGGTAATTGTTTGATGGTTGCGCGGTGCGCGAGGGCCATCAGTACGATCCAGACAAAAAATCCCAGCCAATGTGACAATCTATAGTCTACATCCCATGTGCGTTCACGCACAGCGGGGGCCAGGGTTAGGATGGCGGATTGGATGAAGAGGAAAAAGCTCGCCCATTGCAAAAGGCGGCTTTGAGTTGCGTTATTCATGATTCATAGATTACACGGGTATGTTGCGCTATCCAATCGCATTTACTTGAAATATTTACCAATCAACAGGTCAAGTTTTTCAAGAGTCTCCTGGGGGACAACTTTGCGGTCGGTAATGAGTGCTGATGCGAGCGCATGTCCACATTGACAGGCGCTTACGGGTTTTAATCCGCGCACTAAATTATGGATGGCGTCCTGCGCGATCCGGGTGTTTTTATTGAGTGTTTGAATGACCATCTCAACGCTGACGGGCGCTTCGCTTTCGTGCCAGACATCATAGTCTGTAACATGCGCCATGGTCGCATAGCACAACTCCGCTTCACGCGCCAGGAATGCCTCTGGAGAGGCTGTCATTCCAACAATGGACATGCCCCATGCCCGAAAAGTGTTCGATTCCGCCCTGGTGGAAAAACGCGGGCCTTCAATTGTGATGAACGAACCTCCTCGATGAGTGACCGCGCCTGTCTTGCGAACCGCTGATTCCACCTGGTCTGATAAATCTGAACAGAACGGATCCGCAACCCCGACATGAGCCACCAGTCCATCGCCAAAGAACGTGCGAATGCGGTCTTTTGTGAAGTCAAAAATATTTTCAGGAATAACGATATGGCCGGGCGCATATTCCTCGCGCAAGGAGCCGCAGGCGCTGATACTGACAATCCGTTCCACGCCGAGTGATTTCAAAGCGAAAATGTTTGCACGGTAGGGAACTTCAGTCGGGGTGAGATGATGCCCGCTGCCATGCCGGGCAAGAAAGGCTATGCGTGTTCCTTCCAAAGTGCCAACGATGATGGGAGCGCTGGGTCTTCCAAATGGAGTGTCTATATTGTATTCTTTTGCATCTTCCAATCCGGGCATGTGATACAGCCCCGAACCGCCGATGATCGCAATTGAAACTTTTTCATTCATTCTTTTTTTCCAGTCTTTGAGTAGGTTCTATCAATACATTCACTGAAAGGGTCACAACCAAACTTGTGGAGCCGCATGCAATTTCATCCCCGGATGTGATCACCGTGGGCATATTTACTATCGTTCCGTTCAATGCGGTTCCGTTCATCGATGCGAGATCTTCCAGCCACCACTGCCCATGATGATAGGCCAATTTTGCGTGACGGGTTGATACTGTGTCGTCCATCAGGGGGATGTCACAACCTGGATCGCGCCCAAGTGTAATATCAGGCTGCGCAAAATATTTAAGGATCGGAGCATCGCTTCCGTGACGAACCGTGAGGCTGATACCGGGAACCCGACGGATCGCCAGCGCGATACTTTGTTTCTGCACTTCCCGCCATAGAAATACCAGCGCCCATCCCAAAAAACCATAGAGCGCGATGGCAATGATCAGCCGTAAGGCTAAAACAATTGAACCGCTCATTTTCTCTTGATTTTCGCTGTGGCGCGGTCTTTGAACGATACAGTTGCGTGATCGGCAACAACGCTTTGCAGAGGCGCTGTATTTTTCAACTCCGGCTGCGGAGGCGGGTTATCCTGCCCGAAGATGAGCGCAACCCCCGCGAGCGAGATGACGTCCCCGGGGTAGAGCACGCTCTGATTGGCGCGCTGTCCATTTACAAAAGTTCCCCCGGTCGAGTTCAGGTCAAATACCACGAACCGGCCCTTGATCGCCCTGAGCTGGGCATGATTGCGCGAAACGCGCGGGTCATCAATGATCAATTGGTTGTCGAGTCTGCGGCCAATATTAACCACAGGCAGGTTTAGCGGGAAAACTTTCACCCCTTCAACGATCAAAAAAGCGTTTTCAGGCAGAGCATTTTTAAGACCCAGATTATTTGTGTCAAGAGGAATTGCATTTGTTTCTGCCATGGATTCTATCCGGTGCGACGCCACGATCTCTGCGTCATTAATTGAGATTTTTTCATCTGTTGAAATGGTGATGGTGGGAGATATCGTAAACTTAAACCCAGCTTCCTGAGCCACCGTGGTGATGGAGTGCATGAGGATCGAAAGCAATTGCGGGTCCTCCCATTTAGCCGAGGTTTCCGGATGCATGACCAGTGTATACACATTAGGCGCCAGGATGGCGCCGTCTTCCATTGTAATGTTGTTAATGTGAATTGCCGCTGCCAGCTTTTGGACGATCACATCGTCCAGTTTTCTACCGGGCAGCACATTCAAAAGATCTACTTCAACAAGTGATTGCAAGCGGGCTTCAAATTCTTTCAGATTCATTTTGCACCATTAATTGTCATTATAGAAGGAGGCAGGTATTTCTGCAAGACTTCGGTCGTGATATAAAGAACCGGCTGAATATTCAGCCGGTTCTCAAATTTAAGTGGGCTGTTTACAGTTCGGACATGTCTTGTCGCCCGCCCGCACCACGTACCCGCATTGCTTGCAGGTTTTGGGTTGGACTCTGCCGAGCGGGGCACCGCACGCCACGCATGACGCTTCGCCGACAGGGTTGGCAGCGTGGCAGTACTCACAAGTCAGCCGTTTGAGTTTATCCGATAATTCCGTCGAGACACCGGCTGTCTGAACGGCTTTGCCGATCACATTCCAAATGCGGTCGTTGATCTGAAGATTTTCAATATCCTGGGCGATATCGTCCAGCCTGCCTAGCAGGCTAAAAGGATTGCGCAAGGCAGAAAGCGCGCTCATCCCCAAACTCGCCGCAACCCCAAGCCAGGCTTGTTGACCTACTTCAACGATCACGCCATCTTCCATCTTTTGAATGCTGACGGTCATTGCGGTTTGACCGCCCGATTCCGCGCCTGGACGTGTGCCGACCTGCACGACCATCTTGTCACTTCTGCCAAGTGTTTGAGCGCGCAGATTGCCGCGATTGAATTCGCCAAGCAACGCTTCTGCGATATCCACCGGGCTGATCTTTCCGTGGTAAATTTTTCGTTCCATGAGATAGATTATAATCGCCTTTGCGATTCTCCTAAAGAATAACTACGAAAATGAAGCGTATCTGGTTTCACATCCCTTTTGGCATCCTTCCCATCCTTTTTTCCTATTGGATTTTTTTCGCATCAACACCTGTCTTTGTGCTGGCCCAGCAGCCGACAAATGTGCCTTCGGGGATTTTTATCACCGTCACCACAGAGGAACCACAGATCAATGTGCGTATGGGACCGAGTTCCGCCATTTACCCCATCGTAGGCACCTTGTCGAGAGGCGATACTGCCCCGGCTTTAGGCAGATCACAAGGCGGTGACTGGATCAAGATCGAATTTCCCGGCGCGCCGTACAATCAAGGCTGGGTCTACTCGCCGCTCGTACAGGTTTCCGGGGGAGCCCTGCAGGTAGTGGGAGCGCCTCCCACTCCGCCGCAGCCTGCAACAGCCACCATAGACCCGACGCTGGCCGCGCAGTTCAATGTGCTTCCCACCGGTACCCGTCCGCCTACTTTTACACCGCCGCCATCCTTGAACACGCCGTCTTTTACCCAGATACCATCCGCGAATTCCATAAATTCCGTACCCAGGGGAGTTGTTATTCTTGCGCTGGTTATTCTGGGAATGATCGGTTTTTACTTTCCCTGGTTTCACACCGCCGCTAATATGTCTGTGCGCAAGATAAGGCTTTTGGTTTGGGCTTTTTTTATATTTTTGGGCGGTACATTCGCTCTGCATCCCTTCACGCAGCCCCCTGCTTTTGCCCAACAGCCGACCGGCTCCATCCCGACGGTGACCGGCACCCCCTCCGGCGCAATCGTTGCCGTTTTTCTTGACCTGCTCCAGATCAATGTTTATTCCGGTCCAAGTGATTTTCTCTACCCGGCCATTGGGGTACTGCTGGCTGGGCAGGAGATCCCCGCTTATGGTTACTCTGAGGATGAAAATTGGATACAGATCTATTATCCCGGTGTTCCGAATTCGGTAGCCTGGGTTTACGCGCCCTATGTGCGAATTGCAAAAAACGGGAAGCTGCCAAGGATCGTTGCGCCGGCCACACCTACATTCGCTTCGACCCCAACCATTGACCCCACGCTCGCGGCGGCCTTCATCGCGCCTGTCACTTCAACCCGCTTGCCGACCTTTACTCCGCCGGCGCCGTTGGGTGATCGCCACTTTTAGCGATGAACCATTGGACACGGGGCGTGTGCCGATCGGACTTTTGATCTTCGGTCTTGGTTTTATTGGAGGGTTAGGCGCATTAATTTCCTTCCTACGCGGGAGGTAGGTTGTGAAGATCACCCCTGCAGGCGTTGACCGGAAAGCGGCATTAAAACAAAAATGACCGGATGTCCGGTCATTTTTGTTTGGGTCAAATTTAATTATTGCAAGAGCAGGAACCGCCGCCGCATCCGCCGCCATTACTGCCGCAGGCACAGCCGCCTTCGCCGTGGGCGTGTTCTTTTTTGGCATTCGGGCTGTTGACCGCAAAGCCGGCGCCATGCTGGGGATCGTTCACGAAATCGATCGTCGCGCCGAGCAGGTAATCAATGGAAGTTGGATCAACCACCAGTTTGACTCCGTTCGCTTCAAAGGTCTTGTCGGCATCCTGAATATTGTTATCCAATGCCATCCCAAAGTTCACGCCGCAGCATCCGCCGCCCGGCGACGTAAACACGGAGGGCGTAGCCTTCCAGTTTCCGTTCCGTCAGAATGTTCTGGACAGCCTGTGAAGCAGCTGTGGTAAGTGTGATCGTCTGTACGTCTAATTCTTGTAACATGGGTTTCTCCTTTAGGTGTGTCGCAGAATTGGACGAATATTATCAAATTAGAACCAGAATGTCAACGCAAATATTACTTTAGATCGTTTTGCTTGACACATTGTCTGTGCGACTGTAAAATCTGCGTGCATAGGCGCAAGCCTATCCTAATCCTATAATTCCCCGGGAGGAATAACCTACATGTTAGAAATGGGACTTACCCCAATGGAGACCGCCGCGATTTGGGCAATATTTGCCATCGCAATTGTTGGCTTGTTGTACGCGGTATTTTTGCGTTCCCAGATATTGCGGGAGGACAAAGGCACCGAGAAAATGCAGGAAGTCTGGAATGCGATCAAAGATGGAGCGAACGCTTATTTACAAAAGCAGATGCGCTCCATTTTGCCTTTAATTGCGATCTTGACGGTTGTGTTGTTCTTCTCTGTCTATATTGTTCCGCCAACTCCTGAAGCCCTGGAAAGATTCAGCGGTTCCACGCCGGATCAGGTTCGTATGCTGATCGGCTTTGCGCGCGCGATCGCCTTCATTATGGGCGCAGGTTTTTCGCTCGCGGTCGGACGCATCGGCATGCGTATGGCGGTTGAAGCCAATGTGCGTGTTGCCTCCGCCTCCAAGCGTTCCTTTGGCGAAGCCTTGCGCATTGCGTATCGCGCCGGCACAGTGACCGGCATGCTCACCGATGGATTGGGTCTGCTCGGCGGAACGATCATCTTCATGATCCTCGGCATTGCCGCGCCGGATGCTTTGCTCGGCTTTGGCTTTGGCGGTACTCTGCTGGCATTGTTCATGCGTGTGGGCGGCGGTATCTTTACCAAAGCGGCTGACGTCGGCGCTGACCTGGTCGGTAAGGTCGAAGCAGGCATCCCTGAGGATGACCCGAGAAATCCGGCTGTGATCGCCGACCTCGTTGGTGATAACGTCGGTGACTGCGCTGGTATGGCCGCGGATATTTTCGAATCCTATGAAGTCACGATCGTTTCCGGACTTATTCTTGGTCTGGCTCTCTGGCACATTACCGGCCGCCTTGAGTGGGTGATCTTCCCCTTGATGGTGCGCGGTATCGGTGTGCTTTCTTCCATCATCGGCACATATTTCGTGAAGGCTGGTAAGACCGGCAAGAGCGAAGACGCCATGAAAGCCATTTTCAGCGGTTTCCTTACCTCGGCTGTGGTTTCTGCCGCGTTGTTCTTTATCGCGGGTTTCCTGTATTTGAATACTCCCGAAATGAGCGCGTGGGGTGGATGGTGGCGTTTGCCGATGGCCGTTGGTGTTGGTGTTCTGCTGGCGATCGTGATTGACCGCTTGACCGAATATTTCACCGGTACACACGCTTCTCCAGTGAACGATGTCAAGAAAGCCGCGGACACAGGTCCCGCGACTCTGATCCTTAATGGTATCTCGCTTGGTTTTGAATCGTCCGTCTGGTCTGTGCTCGTGATCGCTTTGACCATTATTGCGTCCATCGCCATTTTTGGCACGATCCAAAACCCGGCTTTGGATGCCGTTGGCCGCTCGACATTTATTTTGTACGGTGTCGCGATGACCGGTATCGGTATGTTGACATTGACCCGGCAATAACGTGGCCATGGACTCCTTTGGCCCCATCGCCGATAACGCGAATGGCATCGGTGAAATGTCCTGGTCTGGTAAAACAGATAAAGCCACCAAGGAAGCCCAGCAGATCATGGCTGACCTGGATGCGGTCGGCAACACGACCAAAGCCATTACCAAAGGTGTGGCGATCGGCTCGGCTGTGATCGCGGCGGTTTCGCTCTTTGGTTCATTCCTTGTGGATGTTTCGCGCGCGCAGGCCAGTTTGGGAATGTCAGTTGCCCAGCAGATCCAGTCGATCGGTATCCGCGTGGATGTTCCGCAAGTCTTCGTGGGCATGTTGATCGGCGGCGCTCTGCCGTGGTTGTTCTCTTCATTCGCGATCCAGGCTGTGGCGCGCGCCGCTTCTCTGATTGTGTTGGAAGTGCGCCGTCAGTTCAAACTGGGCGTGCTTGACGGCAAGGTCAAACCCGATTACGCGCAGGCTGTGGAAATTTCAACAACCGCCGCGCAAAAGGAATTGGTCTCACTCGCCCTGCTAGGCATCGTGACCCCGATCGTGGTCGGCTTGTTCCTGCAGGTCGAAGCGCTTGGCGGCTTTTTGGCGGGTATCATCGTCTCTGGTCAGCTATTGGCCGTCTTCCTGAACAACTCCGGCGGTGCATGGGACAATGCCAAGAAGTTGATCGAAGATGAACCCAAAGACCCGGCCAGGAACCTTGGCAAAGGCTCCGAACGTCACAAAGCTGGCGTGGTGGGTGACACGGTCGGTGATCCGTTCAAGGATACAGCCGGCCCCGCCCTTAACCCGATGATCAAGGTTGTGAACCTTGTAGCGGTTATCATTGCCCCGATCGTGGTGAAATATTCCGACGCAAGCGGCGGGACTCAGATCGCGGTGTACGCCGTCGGCCTGGCCTTGCTCGGCCTGCTGGCCTGGGCGGTCATGCGCTCGAAGGCTTCCGCGCCATCGATGGCAGTATTGAAGTGGAAGCGCCGAAGAAGAGTAAGAAGAAGTAATATAAGTTTAAAAGACCCGTCAGAAATGGCGGGTCTTTTTCTTTTGGGGAATTCTCAATAATACCGGCAATTGTGCCTTAACAGTGCGGGCTTGATTTAGTGGTTTCTATTGGCTTAGACGAAAAATCTTTATGGGTTGTATTACACACCTATGCAATGTCAGTAAAATGGATACAAATAAGCTTAATAACTTTAAAAAGTAAATGCGGGTGCTGGGTATTTGCTTTTTCGGAGAATTTGGGATTAAAACAGTAAGATTGCCAGTTTGCAATCGTGACTTATTGTTCAAGCATGTTTGGTTGATATCTATTAATTAAATTCTTGGAGTTTAGTATGAAAGTTCTACAAAGATCTGACTTTCCAGTTATCACAGTTGTGATTGTTGCGGTTGCGTATGCCATTTTTCTCATTGCTCGGTTGTCTGTGCATCAATATGATTTCTCTGTTTTTGTTGTTGCGGGGGATGTCTTTACAAATGCTAATACCGCTCCGTCAGGATTGAAAATCCTACAAAATTCAGAAGGATATGATGGTCAATTTTATTATCGAATGGCATTGACGCCATTTACAGAAAAAGAGATCGATTTTGGGATTAGGCTTGATTACCCTGCTTACCGTCAAGCACGTATCGTCTATCCGCTCCTAGCTCGCCTATTTTCTCTTGGTCAGGCCGTCTATGTTCCTTTCGCTTTGGTGTTTGTAAATTATATTGCTTTATGTTTGATGGCATGGCTTGGAGCACGTTTTGCGAAGATGGTGCATTTGCATGTAGCATGGGGACTTGCTTTTGTCCTTTACCCGGCTTTTTTATTTACGCTCTCGCGATACGACTGAAATAGTGGCAATGGTATTTCTACTGGCTGCAATCCTATATTTGCTTCAACAACGTCAATATTTGGCAGGTGTGTTTTTTGTGCTGGCTTTCCTGACCAGAGAGACGACCCTTGTCGTTTCGGGCATCTTACTGGCAACTATTATTTTTACTCATAAGGGCCAGAACTTTTTGAATTTATGGTTTCTGCGATTCCGCCATTAGTTATGTGCTATGGCGTGTGCTGGTGGAAAATAATTGGAGTGGTCAGATAATTCGGGTTATTCATTTTAAAGATGGTTTTGGATTTCCATTGCTTGGCTTGTTTCGCTTTGTTTATTTGATTATCCCCCCGCAGATTTTATTCAGGCCATTTGGTTAATTGAAGTCCTTTTCCTTGGTATTTTTGCGTTGTTAGTTGTGTTGACGCTTTCGCGTTCCAAAAGCTTGCTGGCTATAAAAATATCCTGGTGTATATATGTAACAATGATGCTTTTTCTAAACCAGGCTGTTTGGGTTGAAGATTGGGGATTTTTTCGTGTTCTTCCAGAAGTTTATGTATTGGGCATTGTCATCCTTTTACAATCTTCTTCTATTGTTAAGCGATGGGTGTTTAATACTGGTGTTTTTTTGTGGGCACTCATCGGGTTTAATCTGGTGACTAGGTAGTAGTCGAAAAATATAAAGTTAGCATTAATTATTTAGAATAAAAAGATTTGTCGAATCAACTGATTGGGTAGCGAAATTTGAAGTATGTGTAATAACAAACTATTAATGAGACATACGCTGGTCTGAAAGATGCAAGTTAATCAAAGAAGAGACCTGATATAGCTCAGTTTGGGTCAGGCAGGAGCTCCGATTCCACCTAGTTTTTTCTGTTGCCTCTTATAAGAAAAATTGGTGCATTTTGCACGATTAAGCTCTACATAATAAATCGATGAGGATTTGCAACATTTGTGGGTGTCTAAGTCGGGGGAGAAAGAAGTTCCCAAGGAACTGCCTTTCTATAAACTGAGTGTTGACTGGTAGGACTGAATGAATTTGGTAGTTCTCTAAGCTACCCAAATTCTTAATAACTGTAGTTTCGCCAAAATAATGGAATGAGCATTGGAAAATCTGGTAGGATAAGTTTGCACACCAATCCAAAGACCAGAGGTTCCCAATGCTCCCCGTGATTGTACAACATTCTGAAGCATTAGCGACATATATTTTTGCTCTCCAACTTGCACTTTACCAACCGCAGATCCGACACTTACTTCAGATCGTAGATGCCTTGATCGTCTGTAACCAGAGAAAGACACTGAGCGACCTATCACGCTTGTTCCATGTTTCACTTGATCCCAAAGCGCTGGCGGATTTCTTTCGAGAAAGTCCGTGGAGGGTGGACCTGATCGGGAAACCACGCAAGAAATTCATGCTGATGAAAGCCCTGGAACTTGCCAGCCAAGCAGGCTTGCCGATCAAGATCATGGCCGGGCTGGATGACAGTCTGGGTAAAAAAGGAAAAGCCACCAAGAGTTTGCAAGCCGTGGATATTCATCATAATCACAACGAGAGCAGCAAGAAGAAGCAATCCTGGAGCAATGGCTACGTGTATGTTGAATTACATGTTCAGATCGGACCGTTCAGCTTTCTATTCGACACGCGGCTATATTTGCGCGAGAAGAAAGTTCGTCAACTCAATCGTGAACGATCCAAAGACCACCGCTTGCAGTATCGTAGTAAGTACAACCTGGCACGCGAGATGTTGATCGAACTGAAAGAACTTGCCCGCAGGGTGCCAAGTCTACGTCTTGTTTGACTCTTGGTACTCCTCTGCAAAGTTGATCAAATTCTGCCTGCGTCAGAAATGGCAGGTAGTGTGTGCACTCAAATCCAATCGAAAAATAGAGAAGCAACGTGTCGATCTCTACAACCAAACGCTCAAGCACAAGCCTTACCAGAAGATCACTCTGGAGGCTGTAGACGAACACCAGCCTGCTCGAACCTATTACGTCCGCACCGTGACCGGACATATTGAAAACGTTCAGCAGGAAGTCTACGTGATCATCTCAAAGAAGCGCCCTGGGGATCACTTCCCCAAGTACTTCCTTTGCACAGACACTTCCCTGTCGGCTCAGGAAGCCTTGAGAATTTACCAAAAGCGTTGGCCGGCCGAAGTCGATAATCTCTATCTCAAAGAAGTCCTCGGTCTCGGTGACTTCCGTCTGCAATCCTTCGAAGCCATTGAAAAGTGGTTTGCGGTCGTGGTGCTGGCGATCAACTATTTACAATACTGTGCCATGCTCACCTACAAACCCAAACTGCCACTGCTCTCCCTGGCTGATTGCAAACGTCAACATCAGCGCTCTCATTTCCAGGCTCTCCTGAGAACGTTGATCCATGAGATCAAAAAGCAACCTCAACAGGTGGAGAACATCCTGCAATCCTTCCTGCCTGTTGAACGTGTTGCTACCTGAGCGGAAAGTACGGCAGCAATTCCACGCTCCAGGTTCCTTGGAGGGCTTCCCCTGGCCTTCCTGCTTTTGCATGCATTAATGCTGTCGGGTTGTGGCGCGATTGCGCAAGTTTTTAAGGTTCTATTCTATAATTTGGCGAAACTACAGTTAATAAACACTTTTTTTGTGAAAATATCATTAGGAACTAAAAATATTGTTTTGGTTTGGTGGTACTTGTATAGGATTTATAAATAGTAAAGCTGAAAACAAGCAGTACGATCCAATAAATGCTCGATGAAAATAATGCAAGTATTGTGAATATACCAACCCCTGCCCAAAGCCACCAATATAATTTGAAGTTCTGTGTCGTTAACCATATCATTGCTGGAATTAACATCGGCAGGTCGTAGGCGTAAGCCCTGGGTGCGCAGAAGAGAGATGCAGAGAGAGCAAGGGAAAGGAATGGAATTGTGGGCAAAGAGCGAAATTTCCACAGAACTAACATAGCCAGAGCGATTAACAATAAAGTAAATGGCAGATTGGCAGTGCCGATCCAATTTTCCTGTGATCCCAATAAGCTGGGAAAAGTTGAGAATGGCAGTCCGTCCACTCTCTGGCCTGATATTTGTAAACTTTGTATCATTTCCAAATACCATCCTGGGCTGAGTATTGTTTCAATGAGTATCATGACGATCGAAAAGACAACGCTGATCAGAAACGCACGTTTCCCAGAACGCAAAAATAAAACAATACTGAAGGGGATAATGAGATGGGGTTTGGTTAATAGGAATGGATAGAGTAGTCCAACAAGGATATCATTATTGCGCTCGGCAGCCCAAATTACTAATACTATTAGTCCAAGCAAGATATAGTCCATTTGTCCCACCATGATTAGCTGCATACTCATGGGAACAAGGAATGCCAGTATCAATATTTTGTCCTGAATCTTGAAGTTTGGCTCGTAATAGCTGGTCAATGAACTAACAACCAAAACCGCGCTAATGACAGATGCCACTTGGTACAGCAACAACCCAACCGCTTTCGGCCAGATTGCAAAAGGAATGTAAAACCAGGCTGTCCATGGCAGATACCAAAAAGGCAGGTGATACTGTCCGACAATGATGTAGATCGATTTTCCCGCCAGTGCTGCAGAAGCAGCACTGTAGAACACATCAAAATCGTGCCAGTCACTTTTTGCATTCTGAGTGAAAAGTAATATTAAGCTGATGGAAAATATGGAAAAAACAAAGGTTGAATGAAAGATATTTTTTATAGATATGAATTTCATATATCTTCCGATATTAATTACGGTTTCGCAGTATTAATTGACTTAATTGTTGACAAGATAAATGTTGCGATAACGATTAGATATGCTTCAGTGGAAAATTTCGTTGCAAAGGATATGACTCCCACGCTGAGCCACATTAATACTGTCGGGATTGTTTTTTTGGATGTTACCCAGATCAAGGCAGGGATTAGGAATGGAAAGTTGTAAGAGTATGCACGTGGAGCACATAACATGGATGCTGATAATGTGAGGACTAAAAAGGGAGCGGTTGGCAGATGTCGATTTTTCCATACAATAATAGTGGTCAAAAACAATAGGACGATTGTGATTGGTAGGTTCGCTGTTCCAGACCAGTTTTCCTCTCTGCCAATTAACTCAGAAAGTGTTGTAAAGCCCCAAAGGTTGTCAGTGCGCAGTCCGCTTGCGTTTAACATTCGTATCATTTCATATGGCCAGTTTGGTATCCGGATGAATGCTATTAAACTTAACACGAACACACTAAGGAATGCTGAAAGTAAAAAAGATTGTCCTCCCCTTAAAATGGCAAAAGGAATGAATATGATCAATAAATGTGGCTTAAAAAGAAAGATTGGAAACAACAACCCCGCTTGAAAATTTTGTTTTTTGTCTATTAGAAAAATTGCTGCAACAATAATTGCCGTAAGGATAAAATCCATTTGTCCAGCTCGAAAAAGCAGCCAGCACATTAACATGGCCATAGCCGCGATGAGCATTTGGCTGGCAAAAGATATTTGAAAATGACGACTTGTGGAATAAATAATAAAAATAATACTTGCAAAGGTAAGGCATGTATAGATTATTTTTGCAGTTCCAAAAGAAAAAAATGCCAGTGGAATAAAAAACCAGGATACCCAAGGAAAATACCAGTATGGGAATTTGTCAACTCCGTAAGTGTGATATATGTTTTCCCCTCGTAAAGCTACTCTCGCTGAAGAATAAAACACATTGAAATCCCAAAATTCACTTTGCTTAATCGTATATAAGATAAACCAAAAAATGATAAGAAGACAGGTTAGCGCAAAGGATGTGTAAAGGATTTTTTTATAGTTTGTTTTCATGGAAAATGCCTGCTTTTTTAGAATGAATTTCTACATAAAACCGCGTCGGTCATTTTAGGCGATGTTTTTTATTTTTCAATAATCTGTTGTGACGGATACACTTTAGACAATGTAATATCATATTGTCGATTATTCATATATGATAATGCCATTCCAAATAATGTGGAGTATGATTTTGAGTTGTAAGAATCTTATCTCTGCAGGAAATGAGTGGAGGCTGGATCCCAGGTATTATGAAAGATACGCGGACTTTGCCGAGGTTCAAACCGCAAAACTACCGCCTGTCTCATAACATGGTCTGCTCACACAGAATTGGGTTATCAGCACATTGCGATTCAATGCTTCGGAGTGGGGTTGGGTCTGGTCAATTTACTTCGATCTGCAGGCGGACACGAAGCTATTTTTTCAACAATAAAGGTGTTGATTTTTTTTCCTTGCGATATTCTTAATCATTGTTTCATATAGATCACAATTTCCGCAGTGTCATACACCGCTTTATATTCCGCGGAGTTGCTTAAGTTTATATCCAGCGCACTATGACTGCTGCCTGGTTTTCGGACGTACACGTAAGAAATATTCCTGCCGATCTCCTGCGCCCATTGATTCAGGCAAGCAACATCCTGCAGCGCGCATCGCTGTAATTTTTGATAGCTATCCACCCGCGCGCCAAATTTTCCGTCATTAATCCATTCATACCCAAAGACTGTGGCAAGGCTTGTGCGTTCGGTCAAGGCCAGGAACCACTCGGAGGAAGAGTCATTTAATGGCAATCCTCGCGTAACAAGCGCGAATTGACTGTTCGGGGAGTGTTTTCTTTACCCAAGTTAAATGCGTCCAGGTCCGCTTCGTTTAAAGTGGATTGTTGTTTGATATTCGCTCCCACTTGTAAAGCAGACAGGCTGGTATACATGAATAGGATCACGAGAAATATTTTTACGGATCTTCCTTTCAGTAGACTGCTAGCCCTATCCTCATTATTCATCCCTTGACCCAGGTTTAAATTGCGCAACCCCGGCAGGATGGTTTGATCCAATCCGATACCTGCGAACATGGCCAGGGGAATCATCATAAAAAGAGCGCGCCGCCGCGCGGTTCCAGGTGCATCAGGAAGAACCAGAGCGGGATAAAAAATTTCTTTTCGCGAGCAGAGTGAATATCCCGATCAACCCCAGAATCGCGATCAAGGTCAGATCGGCTCCTCAGTGAAATCAAAGCGAAACAGAATTAGGAGTCCTGTAAGCGCGTTGTAGCTGTTTTGTTTTGCCGCTAACATGGCTGCAAGAAAAGGGTCCAATCCATGTCTTGTGAGAATTGTCAGCCACCACGGCGTTGTGATAAGTAAAATACCTAGCGCGGCGATTATCGCCCACATAAGGCCTTTCATTGAGCGGTCTTTCCACAGGTAAAAGAAGACGGCGCTGATGACGGTATGGGTCACCGCTTCGGGGTGTGTGTAGACGACCAACGCTCCCAGTCCAATCATTGCGAGGGAAGTATCCTGTGATTGCTGGGAGAAAAAAATATAGGCCTGGCGCATCGCGAGCAATGCGAATAGCAGACCAAATGCCCGCGTCACGCCGCCACCCATGATGAGCCAATCGAATGCGCGTGGTACGAACGTGAATGCCAACAGCGCCAGCGCTGCCTGGGCTTTAGAAACAAGGATCTCTTTTGCCAGAAAATAAAAAGCGGGGATGGTCAGTGCGCTTACAATGGATGGCAGGAATTGCATCAGCTTAAGCACCGAAACCTGCCCTGCGCTGGCGATCAGGCCGTAAAAATAAAACGCGAACGGGGGGTATGCAAATGGAAGAGCAGCGTTGTTGTAAGTGGTGTAATCCGGCAGGATGAAATGATTTCCCTGCAAATCAAGGATCATTTTGTAAAAGAGACCGCCATCGTTTAGCGGGAAGGATGCGGACAGCGGGGCGGAAATTCGGACAGCGAATCCAACCAGGGTTAAGAAAAATACCAGGGCAAAGCTAACGCGGTCTATTTTCAATTGACGCCCTTATTTTTTATGGATTTCTTCTTACTTTGTAAAATTCTTCTGCCACTCAAACAACTTATTCAACGCCTCGATGGGCGAGAGCGAATTCACATCCAATTTTTTCAACTCGTCCAACAACGGACTTGTTTCTGGGAACAACATCGCCTGTTGCGCGGCTTGCGGATTGATCTTTACCGCGCGCCCTGAAGTCTTTTCAAGCTCGGCCATGATCTCGTTTGCGCGTCCAATAACAGGTGCGGGTAATCCCGCCAGTTGTGCCACGTGGATTCCATACGAACGGTCTGCGCCGCCAGCGATGATCTTGTGGAGGAACACCACCTTATTATCCGCTTCACTGACTGCCACGTTATAGTTGCGAATGCCAGGCAGCAAGTCGGCGAGTTGAGTCAGTTCATGATAATGGGTTGCGAACAAAGTCTTCGCGCGCAAATGCGGATGATTGTAGAATGTATTCGATGATTCCCCATGCGATGGAAAGACCATCATACGTTGAAGTGCCGCGCCCGATCTCATCCAATATCAATAATGATCTTGAAGTGGCGTGATGCAAAATATTGGCCGCCTCCACCATCTCCACCATGAATGTGGATTGACCCGCGTGAATTTCATCCTGTGCGCCAATGCGCGTAAAAATTCTGTCCACCAACCCGATCTTCGCAGACCCGGCCGGTACTAACGACCCCATCTGCGCCATCAGGACGATCAACGCTGCCTGACGCAAGTAGGTTGATTTGCCCGCCATGTTCGGTCCCGTGATGATGCGCACCACTTCGCCCTTTTCAAAGATGACATCATTGGGGATGTATCTGTCATTGGATAATAATTGTTCCACAACCGGGGTGACGCCCCTCGTGGATTTCTAATCCACTTCCTTCGTGGACCTCTGGCCTGTTATAGCCTTCGAGGGCGGCCACTTCGCCCAGAGCGGACAGAACATCCAGTTCCGCCAATGCGCGTGCCGTGGATAATATTTTACTGGCGGCCTTCGCCAATTCCGCACAGACTTCGCGAAACAGGCGATTTTCAATTTCTTCAATTCTACCTTCCGCATTCAATACCAATGTTTCATATTCCTTCATCTCCGGTGTGATGAAGCGCTCTGCATTAACCAATGTCTGCTTGCGGATGTAATTCTCTGGCGCCCGGTCTGCCGCTCCGCGTGAGATTTCAATGAAGTAACCAAAGACCTTGTTATAGCCGACCTTGAGAGTTTTGATACCCGTCTTCTCGCGTTCGATGCCTTCCAGATTGGCGATCCAATCCCGTGCATGTTTGGAGGCTTCGATCACACCATCCAATTCTGCAGAGTAGCCGGATTTGATGACGCCAGTGTTTTGCAGGGTCGCCGGTGGATCATCGTCAATGGCATTTTGTAACAATGAATATTGCTCTTCACAAACTGTCCACTGTCCAACTGATAACTGCTCACTGATCACTGCTTTGATCTTCGGCAAAAATCCCAGCGTACTTCTCATCGCCACCATGTCTCGCGGCTGGGCATGACCTGCAATTACGCGATTGATCAATCTTTCCAGGTCGTTCAAAGGTTTTAGGGCTTCGCGTAATTCAGCGCGCACCATGCCATGATCGAAAAAACATTGCACGCCATCCTGACGTTTATTGATCTTTTCCACGTGTAACAATGGCTGACTGACCCATTGATGCATGAGCCGCTTGCCCATCGGGGTGATCGAATAATCAAGTGTTCCCAACAACGAACCTTTGCGCTCGCCTCGCAGGGTTTCATCCAGTTCAAGATTTCTGCGTGTGGATGCGTCCAATGTCATAAATTCATTGAGACTATAAACACGTAATGAGGTCAATAAATTTAACGAGTCAGGCTGGGTCTCTTTGAGATATTGTATAACCGCACCTGCGGCACGTATTGCAAGGCTGTGATCTTTTAGACCAAAGCCGCTCAATGTGGAGGATTTGAATTGCACAAGCAAGGTCTCATTACACTTGCCCGGCTCGAATTTCCATGCGGGCAAAGCTGTTCGATGACCTGTGATTCCGTCAGGCAAGATTTGATTATCAGGATGAATAGTTTCGGCGGGATGTAGGCGAGTAATTTCGGCGCGCAAAGCTTCGAGTGGAAGTTCGGTGACGGCGAATTCTCCCGTGGTCACGTCTGTATAGGAAACGGAAGCAGTCTCACCGTTAATCACGACAGAGGTCAGATAGTTGTTCGCATCGCCGGGCAGCAGTCCCGCTTCTGTCACAGTCCCCGGAGTCACCACTCTGACCACTTTGCGCGGAAAAATCCCCTTGGCAGGCTGGTCACCAACCTGTTCGCAAATGGCAACGTGATATCCCTTTTCGATCAGGCGCGCCAGATAATTTTCAACCGCATGATATGGGATGCCTGCCAGCGGCGTACGCACTCCGTTGCCGATGGGGCGCGATGTAAGTACAATATCGAGTTCGCGCGCGGTGATCTCGGCGTCTTCGTCAAAGGTTTCGTAAAAATCACCGAGCCGAAAGAACACGATCGAGTCGGGATACTCTTTTTTGATATCTAAATATTGCTGGCGGACGGGAGTGACATCATCGTTGGACATGGGGCGATTTTACCCCATTTGAAGATGATGATTAAAATGAGCGATGAGGCGGTAAAATAGGTCATTCCATTTTGAGGTGTGCCATGTTCGGCAAACGTAATGATTTATCCAAATCACAACTTTCTTTTTCCCAACCTGTAAATGAAGCTGCTTCATATGAGGATTTTTTATCGCAATTGGAAGAATTGTTTAACGGCGAAGACGCTGAAGCATTTTTTGAAGCGATCGAGAACGCGCCCGTCCGCTGGCAGCGTAAATCGGAAGTCATGATTTCAAAGGTGGTGGGACTTTTGCGTGCCGGGGAGGAAGATGAAGCTAAAAAAGTTCTTGATGAGATCGAGCGGATTCATCCAAGGTTTGCGCCGTTGTATTATTACAAGGCGAATTTATATATGCAGAATTTGTATCTCGCTCACACATTACGAATGATTCATAAGGTTCGCGCACTGGGAACTTTGGATGATGAAGCCGAAAATAGCATGAGTGAAATGGAAGAAATATCGCGTAAGATGGTGGAAGAAACAGCCGCAGAATTAGGCGTCTCTTATGATCAGATGGAAAAAAGCCAGTTGGTATCACGAGGCCTCGCAGGAAAACTGAGCTCAGGTCAATGGCAGGGCGCTGAACAAAATGCGCGCGCGATGCGATTCGGCTCATCCCAAAGTGGACAGCCCCCCGCAATGACCATTCCTATATTCTTTATTTTATGGGAAGAATGAATGAGGCTTTTACAGAGGCGAACGCGGTTCTTAACCAAGATCCGCGGAATTTATATGCATTGAAAAACCTTGTCGTTTTTCACACAGGACTTGGGGAGGATGAAAAGGCACGTGAGTTTTCGGCGCGAGTTGCCGCGCAAATAACAACGCTTCCTGAAGATGATCCGGATACGGATTTGATCATTAGCGTATTGAGCATGGTGGATGATAGCGAAACTCTTTGGCAATTGGCGCAGAAATATGTAAGACGTGATTATGATGATTTGTTGGATGACTCCTGGTTGGCGCTTGGTGTGGCGGCGATCCGCAGCGGATATTTGAAGGATGCGGTGAAATTGCTCGAAAAAATAGAGGAATATTCCGATCCCGCCCAATCGCTGTTGCCCGAAGTTCGTAAGGCAATAAAGAGCGGAAAACCCATATCTTCGCCGCCCATGTATTCCACGATAGGTTTGTTAATGCCTGCGGCAGTGTTGCAGGAATTAATTGATATACCAAACAGGCATCTTAACGACAAGGAACTTCCCCGGCATATCCAAAAGAAGATGGAGGATTTTGTTCAAAAGAAACCTTTTGTGGTGAATGGTCTATTGCGCTTGATGGTTGAGCCGAACGCGGCTGATATTATCCTTGATTTGCTTTTATCCTTTCATAAGCCCGAAGTGGATGCGCGTTTGCTGGCCTTTGCGCTTGGAGATGTTGGGACAACTCAACAGAGGCTGCATGTCTTGTCTGCAATGGCTCAAGAGGGCAGGGAAGTGCCTCCCAGTCCGCTCCGCTTTTGGGATGAAGAAACTGCTGAATGGACTGAGGTGGATTTTTATGCCCAGATGCTCTCCGATGATATTGAATTGAACATCTCGCCCAGCGCAGCAATTTGGGCGGATAAGGCGCAGAATGTAAAAGATGACGCGGATAAAATAACATTCTTTCGCAAGGCAGTTGAGCTTGATCCAAAAAGCGGATTTGCCGTACACATGCTTGGCATTTTATTAATACGAAACGGGCAAAAAGAGGAAGGGCTAAAATATGCAAAATGCGCCATTGAAGTTGACCCGGAATATATGTTTGCCTATGCAAACTTGGGGCTGATGGAAGTGCAGAATGAAGCTCCAAATAAAGAACTCGCGATTGAATATTTAAATAAGGTTTCGAAGGCTTCGGTTATTACCACCCAAACCGCATTCATAATGCATTTTGCGAGGATGGTCTTGGCGGTTCAAGACAAGGAATTTGAATATGCCCGCAAGGAATTTGAAATTGCAGTTGATCTTCGCCCGGACGATTCCATGCTCGAAGGCTGGGATGTTAGACTAAGGATGGGTGAAATTTTCTTGGGCGGGTGGCTTGCCAAATATCAGGAACAGAGCCGTAAACGGACATACAGCAAACTGTTGAAGAACAAGCTTGATGAAGATTCCAGTGCTCGGGTAACATTAAATGCCCTCACGCGTGATGTTTTAGGGGCTGTGGCGCGTATTTGGAAATTGACAGCTTACGGCAAAAAAGCTGAATTGATAAACAATATTGTTGAAAGAATGCAGGATGTTGAAGCTGTTCAATGTGTATGGGATGATTATTTGAACAGTGCAGAGAGGGGTGCCATGCATTGGATTCTTGAAAATAACGGCGTGCGTCCTTTGAAGGACTTTACTGATAAATATGGTAGCGATGAAGAAGAATCCCCGTATTGGAATTATCATAATCCCGAAACAATTATCGGGCGGCTGGGATTGGCTGGTCTTCTGGCGAAGGGGACTTTGAATGGCGCTGCAGTTGTTTTTATGCCAATCGAAATTAGAAATTCACTAAAAACATTAAACTAAATTGGAGAAAGAAAAATGTATAAACTTGTTCTCGTCCGTCATGGACAAAGTACGTGGAATCTCGAAAACCGCTTCACAGGTTGGACCGATGTTGACCTGACCGATCTTGGCCGCGAAGAAGCACGCGGCGCGGGGAAGCTGCTGCGCGAAGATGGATACGATTTTGATATCGCTTACACCTCTGTGCTGAAGCGCGCCATCAAAACGCTTGGGCTTGTTCAAGAGGAAATGAATCTTGAGTGGCTGCCTGTCATCCGCGCGTGGCAGTTGAATGAGCGTCATTATGGCGCTTTGCAGGGTTTGAACAAATCGGAGACTGCCGAGAAGTTTGGCGAAGCTCAGGTAAAGATTTGGCGGCGCTCTTACGATGTCCCGCCTCCATCTTTGGAATTGACCGATGAACGCCACCCAAAGTTTGACCGCCGTTACGCTTCGTTGACCCCCGAGCAGCTGCCAGCCACAGAGTCGCTTAAGATCACGCTGGATCGTGTTCTGCCTTACTGGCATTCCACGCTTGCGCCTGAGATCAAATCAGGCAGGCGCGTGTTGGTTGTGGCGCATGGCAATTCCATTCGCGCTTTGGTGAAGTATCTCGATAATATTTCCGAGGCCGATATCACCGAGTTGAATATCCCGACAGGCTTACCGCTCGTCTATGAACTTGACAGCGATTTGAAGCCGATAAAGAATTATTATCTTGGTGACGCTGAAGAAGCTGCGAAGAAAGCTGCGGCGGTTGCAAATCAAGGCAAGGCGAAATAGTGTAATTGGTAATTGAGTGAAGACTCTGGTGATCGCAGCATCATCGGAGTCTTTTCTTTTTACGTTTTGCGCATTACAGATTAGAATCTCTTCATGTCTCTTCATCCCGAATTTCTTCATGAACTGAAAAAGCATTTTACAGGTGATTTGCGATTTGATACCGCATCGCGTGTCTTATATTCCACTGACGCGTCCATGTATCAGATCGAGCCGCTGGGCGTTGCCATTCCCAGAACACAGGATGATCTGCAATCTGCAGTGGAGCTTGCCGCGAAATATAAAGTGCCGATCCTTCCTCGCGGCGCGGGCTCGTCCCTTGGCGGACAGGCGATTGGTGAGGCGTTGATCTTGGACTGCTCGCGTTATTTGGATGCCATCATCGAGATCGATTCTGAATCCCATACAGCCATCGTGGAACCGGGCGTCGTTCTTGCGGACCTGAATCGGGCTGCGGCGAAATCGGGCTTGATGTTCGGCCCTGACCCCGCCTCCGCAGAACGCGCCACGATGGGCGGTGTGATCGGCAACAACGCTACTGGCGCACATTCCATTTTGTATGGCATGACTGCCGATCATTTGATTTCAGCGGATGTGATTTTAGGTGATGGTTCGCTTGAAACGTGGAATGAATATGGCGATTCGAAATTATCCAGAGTTGCCGAAAATATTCGTTTGCAATATGCAGAGAAGATCAAAGAGAAATTTCCGAGATCATGGCGCAACTCGGCGGGCTATCGGCTAAATTATTTATTACCCTGGACTCCGTCTGTCCCTTCACAATGGGATGTGAATGATTACGGTCTATCGACCACGGTCTACCGTCAAAATTCAAGAGTTAATCTAGCAAGTCTGCTGGCAGGCAGTGAGGGGACGCTCGCGGTCATGCGCCGCGCGAAAGTAAATCTTGTCTCAAAGCCAAAGCATACAATTCTGGGTGTTCTTTCTTACGCGAGCATTGCGGATGCTTGTGATGATGTTCCGCGTTTGCTGGAATTCAAACCAAGTGCCATTGAATTGATTCCGCAGATGATCATTCAACTGGCGCGCGGAGTCCCAGCCTATGCGCGCCAAATGGGGTGGATGACCGGCGACCCAGCCGCGGTGCTGGTCATTGAATTTAGCGGGGACCAACCGTCGGCGTTGAAAGATGCGGTTCGTCAGCTTGGTGACGTGGTTACGATTGCAGAGTCGCCCGAAGAACAATCGCGTGTGTGGAACATTCGCAAAATGGGTTTGGGGATTCTGGATTCGCGTCCGCAGCCTGCGCGGCCTGCGGCATTTATAGAAGATTGCGCTGTGCCTGTGGAGCGGCTGGGCGATTTTGTCCGCGAAGTTGAAAAGATCATGAAAGAGCACAACACCGAAGGCGGAATTTACGCGCACGCTTCGGCTGGATGCTTGCACATCCGCCCGATATTGAATTTGCAAAAAGGGGAGGGTGCGCGCGCCATGCGCAGTATCGGCGAACAGGTTTTGCGTCTGGTGTTGAGCCTCGGCGGTTCGATGAGCAGTGAGCACGGTGACGGGATCGTTTCCGGGGAGTGGATCGAAAAAACATACGGCGTGGAAGTGACCGAGGCCATGCGCTCCATCAAACGTGCGGCTGACCCGGATTATCTTTTGAACCCGAAGAAGATGTTCGATGCGCCGCCTATGGATTCACATTTGCGTTACGGCGAAGAATATCGCGTGAACGTTTGGACTTCGGCTCTGCATTTTGAACACGAGCGTGGCCTTGCTGGCGCGATTGAACATTGCAATGGACAAGGTGTGTGCAGGAAAACCACAGGCGTGATGTGCCCGTCATTTCAAGCCACGCGGGATGAACAGAACTCGACACGTGGGCGTTCAAATTTACTGCGGGCGTTGATCAGTGGACAGAAGACGGTGAACGATAAACGGTCTACGGTCAATGGTCTATCGTCTGCAGTCTTCGAATCGCTTGATCTCTGTCTTGCCTGTAAAGGCTGCACTTCGGAATGTCCCAGCGGCGTGGATATGCCGAAATTGAAATATGAATTCATGAATGAGTATTACAAGACTCATCGCCGTCATTTGCGTGATTATTTATTTGGATATTTTCACGTGGTGTCAAAATGGTTGACTCCAATAGCTCCGCTGGCGAATGCCTTTATGAAGATGGATTGGTCACGGAAATTAATTGCAGGTGTTATGGGAATTACGGATAGGCGGCCTTTCCCGTTACTTGCTGGAAGTAAACAGGGAAATAAGTATCCACGCGCAGGCGGCCAGGCAGAAAAGAAGAAGGTCATCTTTTTGTCAGATGTATTTTCGCGTTATCTTGAACCACAGGTGGAACAGGCAGTATTTGATATCTTGCAAGCCGCCGGGTATGATGTGATAGCCTTGCCTGTGATCGGCGCGGGAGCTTCGCTGCTTTCCAAGGGATTTATTGATGCGGCGCGTAGCCACGCTGAGAAAGTCCTCGCGGAGATTAACGCCATAGATGGTGGAGCAGGCTTGAGCGTGGTTGGATGCGAACCGCCTGAGGTGTATTGCCTCAAGCATGAATATGTCAGCTTGCTGCCAGAGCGTCGCGCGGAGATCGAATCCATTACGAAAAATGTCTGGCTGGTGGATGAATTTCTCTTGCGCGCAGATAGTATAAAGGATTTGCGTATAGCCACTAAAAAGCAGTTAGATATTTTGGAACCTGATAACCGGAAGATCACTTTTCATCCCCACTGCCACCAACGTGCCGAAGGGCTTGCGGATGACGGCATGCCAACAGGCGCTGCCTCCACTCTGGCATTGTTGCGCGTCCTTGGTTTTGAAGTGGACGTGGTCGATGCGGGCTGCTGCGGTATGGCAGGCACCTTCGGATATGATGCCGAGCATTATGATCTCTCAATGCGGGTGGGAGAGTTGAAATTATTTCCTGCGCTTCGCCAAGCGTCAGCGTCGTTGATTGTCTCAAGCGGTTCAGCCTGTAGGTTGCAGATCAAGCAGGGCGCGCAAAGGGAAGCCCAGCACCCGCTTGTGTTGATATCAAGTTACTTAAAGGATAACTTATGAAAAAGACCATTCTTGTATTATCCCTTTTCCTCTTTGCGTGTTCGCAGGAAATTCCGCTGACGGCAGTGCCGTTTATGCCCCCAATAACTCCTCCGACAGACGCGTCGCTACCCACTCCTTCGGCCATTGCGGAGATTCTGCCGACGACTGAAGTATTTGCGCCTGCTGCCGCGCTTCCAACTGGACCAGTGACCCTGGTCGCGCTTGGCGATAGTTTGACTCAAGGCGACGGAGATGATTCCGGTCGTGGCTATCCAGGGCGCCTGCTCGAAATGATCGGCACCGTGCGAACAGACTCAGAAATGACGAATTTGGGTAGGTCAGGTTGGAGTTCAGATGCACTTATCAATGGCGATCAGGGGCTTTTAGGCCAACTTTCGCGCGCTGTGAGTGAATTGGATGCCGCAAGATCCCAGGGACGCGGTGCGGTTGCCCTCGTCTGGATCGGGAGTAATGATCTGTGGTACCTCTACGAATATGGCGAGGGTTCAGATGAAAATGACGCCCTGGATGCCGAAAGATTTTCCGCGAACATGGATTTGATCATAAGTCAGTTACGTAAAACCGGCGCGCAGGTGGTCATTGCACTGCTCGACGATCAGACGAAGCGCCCTGTCGCCCTCAAGGGCGAAGCCTTTCCATCCATCACCTCCGATGAATTAGCGCGTATGTCCGCCCAGGTGGAGCTATATAACCAAATCATCACCGAGAAAGCCGATCAATATGGCGCTTTGACGGTTGATTTTTATTCGTCAGATTTATTTACCGATCCTGACACCCTCTATGATGATGGTAATCACCCAAACTCCGCCGGCTATGACATCATCGCCCAGAAATGGTTTGAGGTTCTACAGAGTCTGCTCAACTAAAGCGTACGCCGCGATGGAAAACGCGTTGGCAACGTTGAACGATCTTTTTTGTCCGCGCATGGGTATAAAATAGATCTCATCTGCGAGATCCAGCAGTTCAGGATCCACGCCTGTGACTTCATTTCCGATGATCAGCACAATGTTTTCTTGCAGCTGCAGTTTTTGTGCTGCTATGGGGTGTGCGCGTTCATGTTCTTCCAATGCCAACACTTTCCAGCCTGTTTTCTTCAATCCTTTGATGAGCTTGACCGCATCTTTGTGGTGCGACCAGGTGACAAAGTCCTCCGCCCCCAGCGAGGTCTTTTTCACTGCGTCCTGCTCTGGCGTAGGCGTGATCCCGCACAGGTAGGCGTGTGAGAACCCAAATCCATCTGCCGAACGCAGGATCGAACCGACATTCCAGGCCGAGCGAATATTGTCCACCAGCACGGCGATCATTTTTTCTTCCGTTGTGTTTTCATTATTTTTGTCAGGTTCATTTTGTTTTGAGATATTCCGCTTCAAAATAGTGTGAGTCTCTCCAAGACAATGCGGACAACGAATTCCAAAAGAATGTCCTTCCATGATCGGGTAGCGTAATCCGCAGGCGGTATTCAAACACACGCGGATTTCATAAGATCGTGTCATATCGTGATTATACACATAATATTTTGCTACTTTCGGCAACTGACGGCGTATATTGATCTGTAGAAAATTGAAAAGGAGAAACCTATGATTACTCAACGACAAGCTTTAAGGAGATCAAAAAACAACCGCGTGGTGGCTGGCGTGTGCGGTGGATTGGCTGAATTCTTCGGCGTAAGCGCTTTCTGGTTCCGGTTCGCATTCGCGCTGGCTTTGATCCCTGGCGGCGTACCGGGCATCCTCGTCTATCTCGTTATGATGATGATTGTCCCTTCTGAATAAGCGGAGTGTATGGGTTTTTAAAAGCAGTTCCTTTCACAGGAACTGCTTTTTGTTTTGATTTAGCCTGTCTTGTTTATGCTTCTCAAATACATCTCTTCAACCTTTTTTCTAGCCCATGGGGTTCTTCTTAGAAACTTCAGGCTCGATTTGATGCTGGGGTCATTCCGAAAGCATTGAATGGGGATCTGTTTGCCTAGTTCGTCCCAGCCGTGTTGCTTCACGAGCTGGGTGAGGATCGTTTCGAGCGTAATGCCGTGCAAGGGGTTTTGAGGTTGCTCATTCATTTATTTTCTCTTGTGAATTTTATTTTCATGTGATCGCCATGATTTTTATATCATTGATCTCGTAAAACGTGCCAGTGCCGTTTTGCTGGATCATAAAACGTTCAATGACAGGCTCCAGAAGTTGTTCCGCTTCCTGCTGGGAAGGGGAATGGTCGAGCAGGATATTTGTGTCAATCCTCCCGCTCCAACGGATATCCTCATCAACGAGATGGGCAGAGATAAAATACTGCCTCATATTTTCATTTGCCGTTATCAGGGCTGCCAGGTTTTCGCGGACAGTTAACTCGGCTGTAGTTTCATTTTGAAACACGATTTCCAATATTTGGTGGGTTGGGTCGAATTTTTTCATCTGTACGCTTCTAAGTACTGCCTTAGTTTCCCGGAATGCGAATAACGGAGCGACCCAAAATTTGGCGATGGCCCATATGATGACGGCCATGCTCGATCCGATAAAAAAAGCAAGGAATAGATTGGATACATAAAAACCCTGCTGGGTCCCTGACCAATAGTTAAGTAATGCAAAGAAAACAGTAAGGCCGAACATTCCTCCGCCTGCCGTGCCGAGCCGTTCACTCCAGAGTTGGGCGGGACTTTGCGCAGAGGCTTGCTGGAAATGATAATGGCAGAGGGGTACAGGCAATTGCAGGATGATGCTCCTGCGCCCATACGTGAAGACCTGTTCGAAATTGTATTCCTTGTGAACAGTCTTAAGGCAATAAGCACATGCCGATGGGAATTTGATCTGCTGACCGTAAAATTGGATTCTTCTCATTGTTTAATCCATGATTTATTCTGCATTAATTTTCTTTCAAGCCATGTAATAGTGTGCAGTCCAAAGGTGGTGTTTCGCATGTAATTGATACTATCCATGTCATCAACGCTTAAGTATATGCCCATACTTTTTGCCCAGAGCCATTCCTTTTGGAATGCAGTTTATTTCTATGCAAATCCTTGGTTTTCTCTAGAGCAAAGAATTTTTGCAAGAGTCAGTTATTCCCTTCAATCTGAATCATTCAGTTTCCGAACAATGTCAAGTATAACGCTATCAACACCTAAACATCAGTATTCCAAAAATGGACAACTCCATAATTTGGATTCTTATAAATAGCCGGGTTTTGAGCCGCAAAGCTCGTATGGAGCGCGAAGAGACCAGTGCATCAGACACTTTCATGCCTTTTGCTATCAAGCCCGGCGTCAGTGATGTTCGTTATCTGGTCATTTTGAGGGTGATTCAATACCATACTATGAGGATTGTCATTCCAATCTCGCAGGACTATTCTTGTAGCTATAGCACAAGCAAAAAGGAGAAAACCTTATGTCCCCAGAGATCGAACGATATCGTGTAAATACAGTCGCTTTGAATATCCGCGCAGAGCCCTCTACAACATCTGAAATCCTTGGCCACGCGATCAAGGATCAAGTGATTGAGTCGCTTGAAGAAACCCCGGACGGCGCGTGGATCAGGCACAAAGAGAATTCCCTGGAAGGCTGGTCGACAAAGAAGTATTTATCGAGGGTGGCTGGAAACGCCTTAAGCGGGGATTTCCCCTGGATGCCCATTGCCGATAAGGAATACGGTGTCATAGAATTCCCGGGCGATGAGCATAATCCGCGCATTTTGGAATATTTTAGTACGGTCAAGAATATCGGTTCACGCTGGAAAGTGCAGGACGAGACTCCATGGTGCTCGGCGTTTGTCAACTGGTGTGTGGAAGAGGCTGGGTACGTCGGCACGAAATCCGCGCTTTCCGCTTCTTGGCTGAGCTGGGGTAAAGAGATCAATAACCCTGTCAAAGGCTGCATTGCTGTTTTTTCTCGTGAAGGCGGCGGGCATGTGGGGTTTTATATTGATGAAACTGTGGCCGGGAAGGAAACTTTTATCCGTATTTTAGGCGGTAATCAGGATCATGGTGAAACCGATATCGGCGCGGTCAATTTAAAGTTTTACCCGAAGTCAAAGCTGTTGGGATATCGGGTTCCGTAGCGGCATGGAATGTGGATAGGCGCGGACTCTTTGCCCAAAGCAAAATTGCCTGAAAGGTCTTGACTACAAATTGGCTGATTGAAGGCTGGGTGTGTGAAACTTTTCAGGTTTTGATTTTTGAACGAAAGAATTTCTTGAATATTACAAGATTAATTCGCGCCAAACAGCTTTTGGTGTAATTCGTCTTAAGTTTTCCCGCCTTTGATTTTGCCATTTTTATTTAATACGTTTTCCTTGACGCTTCCGCTTCCTCCCGCTATAATCAATCCGCTTCATTCAAAACCAACCAGACGGGCGCAACAAGCCCGTCTGATGTATGTAAAAGGAGAAAGTAAGAAATGACCCCACATCCAAAGCGCAAGCACTCCAAAGGACGCCGTGATCGCCGTCGCGCGCACGACGCGCTGACCGCGGTCAACACCGTGGCATGTTCCAACTGCGGTGCCAAGCGCCTGCCGCACACCGTCTGCTCCAGCTGCGGTTTCTACAATGGCCGTGAAGTTATCCAGGTCAAAAAAGAAAAGAAAGCCAGCGAGTAAACTCAACGGGTCGTGACTATCACGACCCGTTTGTGTTTTAATTGGCACCTGGAGGCATGATGAAAATTAATGGACAGAAGACAGCGTTCGTATTCCCCGGCCAAGGCTCACAGTTTGTGGGTATGGGCAGGGAACTCGCCGCGCAATATTTGATCGTAAAACAAACCTTTGACGAAGCCGATTCGATTCTTGGTTTTTCCATTTCCAAATTAATGATGGAAGGCACGCCAGAAGAATTGAACGATACGCTTAATACCCAGCCGGCTTTATTTATCCATTCACTCGCCGCTTACCGCGCCTTCTCGTATCTTTACCCTGACCTGACACCTGCCGCACTGGCCGGACATTCGCTTGGCGAATTATCCGCCCTGTCTGCGTCGGGGGCATTATCCTTTGGTGATGGCTTGCGTCTGGTGCGCAGGCGCGGTGAATTGATGAAACGCGCTGGTGAACTCGCGCCTGGTTCCATGGCAGCCATTCTCGGCGTGGATATCCCAACGCTTGACAAAGTTTGCGCTGACGCCAGCACTCCCGGCGAGATCGTACAAGTGGCAAATGACAATTGCCCGGGGCAGGTGGTTATCTCTGGTGCGAAAGCCGCTGTGGAACGCGCCATGCTGGGAGCGAAGTCTGCTGGAGCAAAGCGGGCACTGCCGTTGGCGGTGTCCATTGCAGCGCACTCACCTCTGATGGATTCGATCCAAAAGGAGTGGAATGATGCGGTCACGTCCGCAAAATTTTTAACCCCGCAGCTGACCGTGATCGGCAATGTGTACGCGGCACCGCTGGCTGATGAGGAATCCGCCCGCGCTGATATCATTTTGCAAATGCAGTCGCGAGTGCGCTGGACTGAGACAGTGAATTTTATGGTTTCGCAGGGGATCACTGCCTTTGTGGAAATTGGAAGTGGCACAGTGCTGGGCGGTTTGGTCAAACGTATTGCGGATGGTATGATGATTTTTCCTTTGGGTAATCCGCAGGATTTTGCAGCGCTTGAAGCGTAAACTTTATCACTAAAAATTGGAGAAAAAATAATGCTGCGCAGACTTATGCTTATCACGATCATTATTCTGGTAACAGCCTGCGCCCCGTTGGATATTTACGCGACGGATACGCCGAATATCACGCCGATCCCAAATATCGCGTCGGATACGCCTGCTCCATTTATTGTCCCGGTAACAGATACACCGGCGCCGATCATCATCCCGGTGACCGATACGCCCGTTATTAATCCCATTGTGACAGATACTGCACCTGTCATAGAGAACAGCTTACGGCGACCGATACACCCATCGCAATTCCTGCCGTAAAGTGGTGGGATGTTTATTTTACCGACCCTCAAACGATCAATGACCCGGACAATATTACCGGCTCGATTGAAGAGAAACTGATCCAGCTTATCAATAACGCCCAGATCAGTATTCATATTTCATCTTTTGAATTTAACCTCACACCTGTGGCTGAGGCATTGATCGCCGCCAAAAACCGTGGCGTGGATGTGAAATGGGTGACCGATGACAAGAATGGACTGAATTACGATATTCAGCCTGGGCGTGGACAATTTGCGCTTTTGCTGGCAGCCGGCATCGAGGTCAAAGATGATGCGCGCACGGCCTTGATGCATAATAAATTCTGGATCTTTGATAATGAGACTGTGTGGACGGGGTCAACGAATATTACAGTTAATGGAATTTTCAAGCAGAACAATAATGTGCTGGTCATCCGATCGACAGACATTGCATATATTTACGAACGAGAATTCCAGGAAATGTGGAGCAATCAATTCGGACCGCGCGCACCTTCCACGGTGAATACCCAGTGGGCGATCCTGAATGGTACCCCGCTTCAGGTATTGTTTTCGGCGGAGGATCATGTGGTCAGTAACTTGATCGCGCTTGTGAATGACGCGCAGGTCAGTGTCCGCTTTCTTGCTTTCAGTTTTACCGATTACCCGCTTGCCAAGGCGATGATCGATCGTGCTGCTGCTGGCGTGGATGTGAAGGGTGTATACGAAACCTTTGGCAGTACCAGCACGGGCTCTGAAATGAAAACATTCTGGTGCGCGGGGGTGCCTGTACGGCAGGATGGCAATGGCAGTTTTCTGCACGATAAGATCATCATTATCGATAACAGCATTGTCGTGACTGGGTCGCTTAATTATTCATCCAATGCGGACGACTCGAACGAAGAGAATGTTGTGATCCTGGATAATGCCGAGATCGCTGCTTTGTATTTACTGGAATTTGAGAAACTGTGGAATCAAGCGCACGATTTGGAAGCGGGGCTGGTAACCTGCGAGTAATGCGAACTAATTACATTTATTACTAATGAAGTTATTACCGTCAAGCGGCAGTCACGTCAATTCGGTATAGTATAATGACGGTATGAACGCCTTGTCTGACAATACGATTGTCAGCGCCGCTTTCTCTGCGGGTCTGGAAGTGTATCTGGTTAAGCAGTTTTGCTTGACCAGATTTTTGTTTTATAGAATGCTACGTCGTTGCGAGGGCGATCGCCCAAATCAATCCCCAATTATGCAGGGAGCGCCAGAGAAAATCGCTCGCAGTGACGATACTAAGGAGAACCATGAAATTAAGCAAACTTGCAAGTGACATCGCCGAATCTCCAACCCTCGCCTTGAATGAAGAAGCGCGTATTTTGCGCGAACGCGGCGAAGCCGTGATCAATCTGGGGATCGGAGAACCAAAAAACAAGACGCCGATTTCCGCAGTTCTGGCGTCTGGTGCAAAGTTGACCAGTGGTGAAGTTAAGTACACGCCGCCCGATGGTCTGCCGTCCATGAAGAAAGCGGTGATTCGTTACACAGAAGAGAGCTATAACCGCCTCGTCGCGCCTGAAAATGTGATCATCACAAACGGCGCGAAGCAATCACTCTACAATATCTTCTATTCAATCCTCAATCCCCAGGATGAAGTGATTGTTGTTGCGCCATATTGGGTTTCGTACCCGGAAATGATTCGGATGTGTCTCGGCGTCCCTGTCATTGTCACACCGGAAGACGGCACATTCACACCGCGCTTTGAGGATATTGAACGCGCAGTAACATCATCCACCCGCGCGATTATTGTCAACAGCCCGAATAATCCGTCAGGCGCGATCTATCCCGCTGAGTTGATCGGGAAGATCGTGGAATTGTGTGAGCGCAAAGGCATTTTCATGATCTGTGATGACATTTATCACAAACTGACCTTTGATCGGAATGTCGCTCCGCCTGCTTATTCATTTACGAATAAAGATGTTGAGAATTCGCACGTGATCGTGGTCAATGGCGTGGCGAAATTATATGGAATGACCGGCTTCCGTGTGGGCTGGGTGGTCGCTCCGCGTGAGTTGGTCAAGGTAATGACCAATGTTCTCGCGCAAACAACCTCCTGTGTTTCACCGATCGCTCAAGCCGCGGCAGAAGGTGCGCTGAATGGTTTACAGTCTGTGGTTGAGGCGCTGCGCTTGCAGATCCAAAACAATCGCGATGTGGTCTTGCAGGAAATGAAGACCTTTAATGGAGCGCGGCTGATCGAACCGAAGGGAACTTTCTACGCATTGCCTGATCTGCGCGCCTTCAATGGGAACTCAGTAGAATTGTCAAAATTCTTGTTGAAGAAGGCTTTGGTGGTGACGGTCCCTGGCAAGGAATTTGGCATGGAAGGTCATATCCGCATTTCTTTCGCGGGATCGGTCAAAGATATTACCGAGGGCATTGCGCGCATCAAATGGGCGCTTGACCCGACCTCGCCCAATGAAATCTATATCGGCGATAAAAAGATGATACGGGATTGGATGTAAATTCAATATAACCACTGAAGCATTGGTCGAGGAGGCGGTTTTTCGTAATGAAGGATCGCTGGTCGCCGGCGGCGCTTTTGATGCCAATACCGGCAAACATACCGCCCGCAGCGCGAACGATAAATTTGTTGTGCGTCATGTTGATTCTGAGAATAATATCTGGTGGGGGGTGTATAACCGTCCATTTGCGGGGGAGAAGTTCGAGGTCATGGTTGACCGTATGTTGGGATTTTTGCAGGGGCGCGATGTCTTCGTCCAGGATGTGTATGGCGGCGCGGACGCAGCGTATCGCCTGCCGGTCCGCATTGTGACAGAACTCGCCTGGCATAGCCACTTTGCACGCAATATGTTCATTCTTCCGCAATCGCTCGAAGAGTACAAGCGCTTTGTGCCAGAGTTTACGATCCTCGCCATGCCGTCCTTCAAGGGAGCGCCTGCCGTTGATGGCACTGTCAGCGATACGTTCATCTGCCTTTCATTTGAAAAGAAACTTGCGATCATCGGCAACACCGCTTATGCGGGTGAGATCAAAAAATCTGTATTTACAATCTTGAATTACCTGCTTCCTTTGGAAGGCGTGCTTTCGATGCATTGCTCAGCCAATGTCAATCCTGATAACGAGGATGATGTGGCTTTGTTCTTTGGATTAAGCGGAACAGGCAAGACCACGCTTTCGGCCGATCCCACCCGCCGCCTCATTGGTGACGATGAACATGGCTGGAGCGATAATGGCATTTTCAACTTTGAAGGCGGATGCTACGCAAAAGTTATCGGCCTGTCCGAATCTGCCGAGCCTGAAATTTACGCCACCACCAAACGTTTCGGTACGATCCTTGAAAATGTTCCCTTCGATCCCATCACGCGTCAAATTGATCTTGACGATGACTCGTTGACAGAAAACACAAGGGCCTCATATCCGCTTGAATTTATTGCCAATGCCATGCCTGAAAAAAAGGCCGGGCATCCGAAGAATGTTATTCTGTTGACCTGTGACGCGTCCGGCGTTATGCCGCCCATTGCGAAATTGACTCCCAATCAGGCATTGTATCAATTCATTTCAGGCTACACATCCAAGATCGCAGGAACGGAAGTCGGTCTTGGCAAAGAGCCGGAGATCACATTCAGCGCCTGTTTTGGCGGACCGTTCATGGTGCATCATCCATATAAATATGCTGAACTTCTTAAGAATAAGATCGAACGATATGGCGTGACCTGCTGGCTGGTCAACACGGGCTGGGTGGGCGGACCCTACGGGGTCGGCAAACGAATCTCCATTAAATATACACGCGCCCTGTTGAACGCCGCGCTCACAGGCAAACTGAGTCAGGTCAAATTCACGACAGACCCGATCTTTGGTTTCGAAGTCCCAACTGAATGCCCGAATGTCCCGGCTGAAGTTTTGAATCCTTCGACTTCATGGCACGATCAAAAGGAATATGATAGAAGATACAAAGACTTGGCGATGCGCTTTGCGCAAAACTTTGCGAAATTCGAAGATGGCACACCTCAGGACGTCATTGACGCGGGACCGAAGGTGAGTAAATAAATTTTTGAAACAAGGCAGGCTTGAAACAGCCTGTCCTGTTTATTAAGATGAATGGTTGACACAGGAGTTTGTCATGCCGCGCAATCAATTAATAAAGATTGTCCTCAGTCGTCTCCTCATGGCACTTCCCATGTTCATGCTTTTTTTCTTCCTGCCCGCGGGCACATGGAATTATTGGCAGGCGTGGGTTTATTTGGCGATCCTGTTTATCCCCATGTTTTTTGCGATGTTCTATCTGCTCAAGAACAATCCGGAGCTGTTGGAGCGCAGGATGCGAATGAAGGAGAAAAGAAGCGGACAAAAGCAGGTGGTTGGGATTTCTCTTATATTTCTTCTTCTCGCTTTTCTCCTGCCCGGCTTTGATAAACGTTTTGGATGGTCAATTGTGCCGATTGAGGTGGTTGTGGCAGCACAAATATGTGTTCTTGCGGGGTATCTCATTGTCTTCCGTGTGATGCAGATCAACAGCTTTGCCTCACGAGTGATCGAGGTTGCCTCAGAACAAACAGTGATTGATACCGATCTGTATGCCATCGTGCGCCACCCAATGTACATGGGAGCCATGGTGTTATATGTGATGTCTCCGCTTGCGCTGGGATCGTATTGGTCTGTGATTCCCGCGCTGGGTATGATTCCCATCCTCGTTGCGCGCATCAAAGACGAAGAGCTTATGCTTGAAAAAGAACTGCCCGGATATCTGGAATACAAAAAGAAGACAAAGTACCGCCTGATCCCCTATGTTTGGTAAGGGCATAGAAAAAGAACAGCCTTGCGATCTCTCACAAGGCTGTTCTTTTTATAACGAAGTTTTGATTGTGGAAATTGTATACTTCGGTGTTTTTGTAGAACGCCGCGCTTTTTCGAGCGCTTTCTGTTCTGCGCGCTGTGCGTCGATCTTGCGCTGGACATGCGGCGCAAAAAAACCTGCGTAACGTTTTTGAAGTACTGGTTTCTGCCAGTCATTACCGCCGACTTTACCGCGGCAATTCAAGCTCCCACACCCGCAATGAAATTCATCATATGGCATGGTGTCGCTCATGGCATAGTCAAAACAAACTTCCTCGCCGATTTTAATGTCTCGCATTGCAACGAGTCCAATCTGGCCCGAAAGACCTGCATTCGGATTACACGAGTGATTGACATAATCTCCTTCACCAATGGGGCGCGGAACCAGGAAATGACGATCTTCTACCTGGATACATAAACTGCGCTCACGGTCAGGAAGGTGAATAAAGGCGTCCCATTCATAGACGACGCCCCCGAAAACGGCTACGAGCTCACCCTTTTTGATGGGCTCTAACGAATAGATTCCGTTTCCACTGCCATTGGCCTTCGGGCGGCCTTCTAACTTAGAAGACAGATACGAACTTGGTTGCTTGGACATTCATACAAACTCCTTTTTCTTTTGATTAAAGATGAACAGCGCCTCCCGCGGTGGTCGAGCCGCGAAAAACGCCATTGATAAATTCAATCATACATTAAATATCCTGCATGTAAAGGTTTTAATTGTATAGATTTTGTAATTGTTTTTATGATGAAGGTCACGCTTTTTTACCCCGCCGACCATTGATTCTGATCAATTTATAATTTCTTACTCCCGTTAACGCGAGCCGCGTTTCTTGCGAAAAGGCAATTTGCTTCACAGGTGAGGGATTGCTTCGTCGCAAGGACATAATCTCACGGCGCCCATTGTGCCCCCCAATCCGGCTCTGGGTGATTTGTAAGTTGCACTTGATTCTCTCCGTTGGCGCGCATGATATAAAGATCGGCTTGGTCGTCATTGCGCAGAGAGTTGAACACAATATATCTGCCGTCCGCTGAGTAGACTCCGCCGGCGTTGTTCCCGCCGTCTGTTAATTGCGTGAACTCTCCTGTGGTCACGTCGATCCTGAAAATATTCTTATCCCCGAATACGCCTGCGTAGATCAAAAGACTCTTGCCATCTGGTGACCAGTCAATGCTTCCACCGATGCCTCTTAATCCCTGGGAAATTTTGATATGATTTTTCCCATCTCCATCCATTGTATATATCTCGTATTCTTGCGGGATGCCGGCGGACATTGCGTACGCGATCCGCTCTCCGTCCGGCGACCAGGCGACTGTCACGATGGTGTCCTTCCCGGCGTAAACAAGGCGTGGATTTAATCCATCAGAATTCACCATCCAAATGGATGTAGGCTCATTTCCTGCTCGATTTGCGAAAACGATCTTGCGACCGTCTGGTGAATAATCGGGCGAGATGACATTGCCTATGTTTGTTGTTATTTGACGCAATTCTTTTTTGTTGAAGGTTAGCAGATACAAGTCAAATGGCCCGTTGCGGTTGGATGCGAACAATAAAGATGCGCCATCAGGCGTAAATAACGGATAGTAATTGCTGGCATCCATATCTGTAAGCTGGGCTAGGCCCGAACCATCGCGGTTGATCATGCAGAGTTGGTTGTAATCTCCGCGTGTGCAGGTGAAGGCGATCCTGCCTCCATGTTCATCTGTAGGCCTTGGGATCGGTGTGACGGTTGGCAGCGGGGTATATACTGCGGTGAACGGCGTGAATTGAACCGGCGTGGCGATGGGGGCAGGCGCCGGACGTACCAGCCAGAACAAAGAGGCAAAGCCTGCAACTAAAATGAAAATAAATATAGGAATAATGCCAAACTGTATTGGTGATTTTTTGTGTTGCTGTGTGCTGATCGCGGTGAGCCGATCTTCAAGAGGAAGGGTATCCTGTGTGACGAGATTTGGCTTTGGCGGCGGCAGAAAACTCCAGCCTGCAAGGATCTTTGAGGTGACAGGAGCATTTGAAAGGTCGGCGCGAAGCGGAATATCTTCAATCGAAACTCGCGCGGCCAATGCAAGTGATGAAAGCAGTTCGGTGGTGGTCTTGAGGCGCTCCCCTGGATTCTTCCGCAAAGCCCACAATACCATCCGTGAGAAATGGTCGGGAATATTTTTGTTCAGCGAAATAGGCGCGGGCGGAACCAACTCAAGGTGCGTCTTGCGAATTGCCTCGGCAGTTTTGGGCGCGGGCTGTCCGTTGATCCAAACGCCTGTAATAAGCTGATAAAGCAGCACTGCCAGTGCGTAGATGTCTGAAGCTGGTGTGAGCGTTTGTTGATCGAATTGTTCGGGTGCAAAATAAAGGGGCTGATATTTACCCGGATGCGGTATTTCTTTTTTGCCGATCTTCCATGCTGAACCGATTCCGCCTAGAAATATTTCGCCGCGTTTGTTGACATGAATTAACTCTGGCGCAAGATTGAGGTGTAAATAATATTTTTTGTGTAATACTTCAAGCGCTGAGCATATTGCTTTGGCAATGATTAATGTTTCTTGTACGCTTGGCGGATCGTACTTAAATAATTCATTGAGCGTGGGGCCGTCAATCCACTCTTCCAGTAGAAATGCGAGGGTTGGGGTTTGATACAAGCCAAGATAGGGGACAAGGTTGGGGTGAGAGATACTGCGCAGGGTCGCCAATTCTACTTCAAGACTTTTTAAGGCATCTGCATTCTCTGATATCGTTTTTGGTAAAAGCGTCAATGCCAGCGGTTTGTTGCTGCGCGTATCTGTTGCGAGGTAAAGTTCGCCCAGCGGTGTACGCGCGATGAATTCTTCTACATGATATTGGTTAAGAAATGTCAGTCCTGATAACGACGGCATGTGAAATTAACATTCTTGGACTGTTTGCAATTTACAAGGCCCAAGACAACATTAACCCAAAGATAGCGGCGATGAGACCTATGTGCAGGAATAGGTTGCTGTCTGCCAAAAAACTGCCAGGTACAATAAATTGGATCAGCAGATTGCAAACGATGAGGAAAAGCCCGATGATGGGGAGCAATCCTTTGCGGTGTGCCAGATATTCAGATAGATGATCTAATAATTTTGAGATCATACTTCCTCCATATCCTTATCTTCACCATCATCGGATACTTGTTCCACCTGGTTTTGTGTAACGTGCCAGGGTGCAAATTGAGCCAAAAGCCTGCCGGGGATGCGTCCGCGCATGATCATGCCGCCGCGTTCATGTTCGACGCGGTCCACTTGACCGAGTTCATGAAATAGTGAGATCAAAGCGCCTTGCTTGTAAGGAAGCCGCACATGGATAGGTGTGTAGGACTCAAATAATTCTTCCCGCATCAAGTGCAGCAGATCTTTTATACCCGTTCCTTCAACCGCAGAGATGGAAACGGACTTTGGAAAACTCTTCAAGATTTCACGAGCGTTTTCGGGATTGCGCAGGAGATCGGCTTTATTCAGTGCCGTGATCATGGGTATATGCCCCGCGTCTATTTCTTCCAGGGTTTCCTGCACAGCCTGGAATTGGTTAAGCGCGTTGGGATGCGAAATATCCACGACGTGCAAGAGCAGGTCTGCTTCTGCAATCTCTTCCAGAGTAGCATGGAAGGCGGCGATCAGCGAAGTAGGAAGTTTTTGGATGAAGCCAACCGTATCCGTGATCAGAGCCAGGTCGTCGCCGGGTAATTGAACACGGCGTGTGGTCGGGTCGAGCGTGGCGAAGAGTTGATCGGCTACGAGGACTTCAGATTTTGCAAGACGGTTTAGCAGCGTGGATTTGCCTGCATTGGTATAACCGACAATCGCTACCGTCGGGATGCGCGAGCGTTTGCGTTGAGCACGGTATCTTGTGCGGTGCGCTTCCACTTTTTCAAGTTCGCGTTTGATATGTGTGATACGTGTACGGATCTGACGTTTGTCCACTTCCAGCTGGGTTTCACCAGGGCCGCGCAGACCAACGCCGCCCGCGGACCCGGCAGCTCCACCCCCGCCCCCCGCCTGTCTTTCGAGATGTGTCCAGGCGCGGGTAAGACGAGGCAGGTTATATTCGTATTGGGCGAGCTCAACCTGCAACATGCCCTCGCTAGTGTGGGCGTGTTGGGCAAAGATGTCAAGGATGAGCGCGGTGCGGTCAAGCACGCGCATATTGATAAGCGCCTTTTCCAGCTCGCGTTGGTGGCGTGGAGATAATTCATCGTCGAAGATGATCACGTCTGCCAGAGTTTCCTCGGCCAGCGCTTTTAATTCCTCCACTTTACCGGGGCCGATATAGGTGACCACATTTGGACGATCGAGTTTTTGGGTGAGTTCGCCGACCACATCCACACCGGCGGTATCTGCCAGCAAGGCAAGTTCTGCCAGCGAATCTTCAAGACCGAGGAATTGCTTCTTGTCGCGCAGTTCCACGCCGACAAGGAATGCGCGTTCACGCGGATGAGTTGTTGGTTGAGGGGTTTTCTTTGTCACTGAGGTTTGTTTCCGATTCTGTCTTTATGGTTTCCATTTGGCTGAATAATTTGGCAATACGCGGGTCGCTTGCTTCTGTGCGTGTGGGTAGCAAGATGTGAAAAGTTGAGCCGCTCAATTTTACCTCGTCATACCCTTCTGATTCCACCCATATAGTGCCGCCATGGGCTTCAATGATCCCGCGTGTAATGGGCAGTCCAAGCCCGGGGCCGCCGCCTTTGAATTTAGTCTTGCCGCTTGAATGCAAGTCGGCTCTCCCTAATTGACCGAACTTCTCAAAGATGACCGCTTGATGTTCTGTTGAGATGCCAATCCCTGAATCGGCGATGATGATCTCGATAAAACCAGGCAGCAGGCGTCCGTTAATGGTGATCGTGCCGTTATCAGGCGTGTACTTGATCGCGTTGGTCGTAACATTGTATAGCGCTTGATAGATGCGCTCCGAATCGCCGTAGATCATGAGGTCATCTCCGCTGAATTTATTGATGAGCAAAGAGAGTTTGCGATCGGCGATGGTTTTACCCAGTTCATTTTTTAAAAGGTTCAGCAAGTGCGTGATCCATAATGGCTGGAAATTAAGTGTAAGTAAGTTATTGTCTATCAATGAGACATCAATCATGTCGTCGATGATATGACGCAGGCGTTGAATGCCCGTGTCCACCCCTTTAAGCAGGATCTGTATTTGAGATTGCCCGGATGCACCAACAGTATCAGCCATCATCGCGGTATAACCCTCGATGAGGGTGAGTGGAGTTTTTAATTCATGCGCCGCAACGGAAATGAAGCTGGATTTGTTGCGGTCGAGTTGCTGTAATTTCTCCTGTGTTTTGCCAAGTTCACTGGAGATGTGTGCCACGCGCGTTTCCATTTCATAGCGGACCACCACACTTAGACTGTGAGCGTAAATAGGGATGACAGCCGCTAGCAGTTCGAGGGCGTCTTTCTTGCTCAGGTTTTCGCGTGCCACTTCAATGGTGAGCGACACCATACGGTTAATGACAAAGGAAACAAAATAATCACCTTCATCCAGGTTGGTTTCGGTTGGAGCGTGTCCCCAGTCGTACAGGATCGGGTCGAGCCAGCCGATGTCGCCAGTCATGACGGCTTGTTCGAGCAGCTCGTAAAAACGTTCGAGCTGTTCAACAAAACCCAGGCGCACGCCTTCGCCGCTCGCCAGTTCACGCGAGATGCGCTGCACCCACGGGTTGTGAATTTTTTGAAGTGAATTTTGTAACGCCATTAAATATAAGTGTACGCCCTGTCTTGGCTTTTGACCATGCTTTATATGAAGATTTGATCTTTGAATATGCAGTTGTTTCTTTATTTTTCCACGATCCAGGTCCACAAGGTTTTGCCGACGGTTTGCAGGCTCTCTGCGGAAACTTTATCGGGCGTGTCTTGTGTAGTGTGCCAGTAGGGATAGTCGAAGTCAATGATGTCCACGGCAGGGATGCCTGCCTCGAGGAAGGGGGTGTGATCGTCCAGCATACTGAACTTTTCCTGATTTATGAATTTGTCAGCGTAGCCGAGTTTTTCCGCAGTGCCCCAAATTTCTGTGCGGATGGACACATTGGAATTTTGTTCGAGATAGATGTTCAAGTCTGCATCACCGATCATGTCTACGATGACAACTGCTTCCGGATGAATGGAAAGTTCCTCGGCGAAGGCGCGTGAACCCAGTATCCAATCCCAGCCATCGATGCGGCCATTATCTTCGGCGTCGAAGAAGACTAGCCAAACAGGCACAGTATCTTTTGGCAAAGAACGCGCCATCTCGATCAGGACTGCCACCCCGGATGCGCCATCATTTGCCCCAGGGACAGGCAACAGGCGCTTGCCCAATTCCGGGTCCTGGTCCGCAGCCATACGGGTATCATAATGCGCGCCAAGAATGATCTGTGGCGCATCGTCATTTCTTTTTGCGATGACGTTATAAATGGGATGACCCATGCGTTCTGCTTCCTGTATTTCCACTTTCCAACCGGCGGATTCCAATTCTGTACGCATCCATTCACGGATACTGGCATGTCCCTCGGATCCCGGGATGCGCGGACCGAAATCGACTTGAGTTTGCACATCCATGTAGGCGCGCGCACCATCAAAGAAAAGCGAAGCGGGCTCATTGCTATCCGCAGGAGGCTGTGACATAAAGGATGTGATGTACCATCCAGCTGTCAGAGAAAGAAGGATGCCAATCAAAGATAAATAGATGTAGGCAGCGCGTTTGTTCATTTGTTATCCATAAACTATATTGCTGGCATTGTGAGGAGCCTTCTTCGTGAGTCAGCGGTCTCGGATCACAAGTGAAGAGACCTTTTCCTTTGGTGTCTCATTTAAATATTCTTCAAGCACCTTCGCCGCGCGATTTGCGTAAAGCTGACCCCGTTCGCGTTTGCCTATTCTTTTTTCAAGAATAAGCGGAGGCAGGATTCCGAAGTTGGCTTTCATCGGTTGAAAATCTTTTAAGTCTGCATGGGTGATGTAATGACAAAGCGCGCCCAGCATGGTTTCGTGCGGAAGTTTGATGGGCGGCTTGTGGCCAAGCAGGCGCGAGGCGTTAATTCCTGCTAGAAGGCCTGTAGCGATGTTGCCCATGTAGCCTTCGACGCCTGTGATCTGCCCCGCGAAGAAAAGATCGTCGCGCGTGGTGTGCTGTAGTGTGGGACGTAAAAGTTTTGGAGACGCGATAAAAGTGTTGCGGTGCATTTGACCGAAACGCTCGAACTCGGCGTTTTCCAAACCAGGGATCAGGCGCAGGATGCGTTTTTGTTCCGGAAATTTCAAATTGGTTTGAAAGCCCACAAGATTGTATAAACTGCCGGCCAGGTTATCCTGTCGAAGCTGGACGACCGCATAAGAACCTCTGCCAGTTCGTGGGTCACGCAGACCGACAGGGCGCATGGGACCGTAGGCTAGCGAATCGATGCCCCGTTCGGCAATGACTTCGATGGGCAGACAGCCTTCGAAGAACTGCCCCGCTTTTACCCCTGTGCGAATCGCTTCTTCAAATGACCGTAATTCGATACGTTCGGCTTTTTGCAACTCATTCACAAATGAATAATATTCATCCTTTGTGAATGGGCAGTTGATGTAATCGCCTTCGTCTGAATCGCCTTTACCATAGCGTGAGGCGCGGAAGGCAATTTCCATATTGATCGATTCGGCATGCACGATCGGCGCGATCGCATCGAAGAAGAAGAGATGTTCTTCACCACTCAACTTTGCGATGGACCGTGTAAGGCTTTCAGAGGTAAGCGGCCCGCTGGCGATGATAACTGGTGTTTGTGGAATCTCCTTCATTTCTGCGCGGATGATCTTTATATTTGGGTGATTTTCTATTTTTTCAGTGACCATCCGCGCGAAGGCTTCACGGTCAACCGCCAGTGCCGCGCCTGCTGGAAGGGCGGTTGCTTCGGCACATTCCAGCAGCATTGAATTTAATTGTCTGAGTTCGTTTTTTAATACACCCGAAGCGCGGTCGGATAAATTGGATCCGAGCGAGTTTGAGCAGACCAGTTCTGCCAGGTCGCTGCCAAGGTGTGCGCCTGTCGGTATGGACGGACGCATTTCGTATAATTGAACTTTGAATCCGCTGTGGGCGACTTGCAAGGCGGCTTCACTGCCTGCCAACCCGCCGCCTATAATGGTGAGATCAGTCATTTATGTATTTTACCATTTGAGTTTTTGCTTCATGTCTTTGGAATTGCGAAGCATCTAAAACATGCCTGATCGTTTCGCAATGATCTATCTAAATCACTTGTTCAATTGCTGGTTTGGCCTTATCCTATACATAGGAGAAACAAAATGTCAGAAATCAAATACGATATCATCAAAAGGATCGGCATATTGTCAAAGTCCGCTTCGGGGTGGACCAAGGAAATTAATTTGATCAGTTGGAATGACAGGGAGGCAAAATATGACATCCGTGAATGGTCGCCGGACCGCGAACGGAGAGGCAAGGGTGTCACTCTCTCCACAGATGAGTTGTCTGCGCTAAAAGAGTTGTTGAATCATACTGAAATTTAACTGAAGAAGAGGAAGTAATACATAAAGGAGAATCGAATGGATCAATTGCCTCCCAATAACTACGGTACCATATTGCCTACAAGCACAATGGCCACTATAAGTCTTATCGCGGGTATTTTGGGATTCACGCTTTTCCCAATCATAGGCGGTATTGTTGCTTTGGTCACGGGCTATGCGGCGCGTAAGGAAACGCGCGCAATCCCGCCAACCGCATCCGGTGATGGTCTCGCTTCTGCTGGCATCGTTATGGGCTGGGTACAGATCGGGTTGGCACTGATCGGTTTCTGCTGCTTCATCGTCTATTTTGTTTTTATTGCCGGCGCTATTGGTTGGTCGGCGGCGCAATAAAATTCGACGCCCTTGGTTGAAACTCTGCTTGTCAGGCTTGAGGCGGGTATAATTCCCAGAACAAGCCATGCCAACTGAAACCGGGATCGAGACCCACCTCAAAGACGCAACGCAGCTTTCTGAAGCCGTTTGGGCCGTGCTTGCCGAACGTGTCAGCGGCGATTGGTTGGTTCGCGCGGCTTATCGCCTGAATAAGCCTGCGCAGAATGAACTCATGATCGTTATGGCAAAACCAGTCGTGGATACCTGGTTGTGTGGCGCTCTCAGTGGGGGGCATAGCCGTTCAAGTTCTGCCCCGCAGGAAGGTAAACTTAAGGTTGGGCGTTTATTTGCGTATCCGATTCCTGGTACATCTCAACTTGTTTTAGTGGGGGCAGATGATCAGACTACCAACGCCCAGAGGATATGGAAATTAACTGCATCACTCCTGGCTGGAAGATCCACTTCTCCCAATCAGCCATTCCTGCCTGACCTACAGTCTGGGCTTGCCTTCGATCTACCCCTCGCGTTGGAAAAGGTTTTGGGGGTATTCGTGCAGGCTGTTAATTGTCAGGGCGCGTGGCTGGCGATCCGTCGTGGCGAGTCGCTTGATATTCAAGCTGAGTGGGATGTGCCAAAAGCCAAAGGGGTGAGTCTGCTGATAGATTCGAATCCACTTCTCCGTCGTGTGAACCGTTCCCTGTCTGATGTGACGATTACGCGTGGGCAGCCGAATTGGGATAATCTTCCATATGGCACCCTTAAGTCAGGTACTCATATTTGGGTCTGCCTGCCGCTCGTAATTGGTCAGCGATTGATCGGAGTGGTGGCACTTTGGCGTCAAAGGGAATTTACTCTCGCCGAGTGGGGGCAGCTGCGAGAATTGGCGGCGCGAGTCCCGCCTTCGGTGGATGTAGTGGTTACATTTTCAGAAATGGCCGGGCATCTGCGCCGGTTAGCCTTATTAAATGATTTTGTGCTCACAATTTCTTCTGCGCAAAACCTGGACCAGATCTCACGACGCATGTTTGGCCTGTTGGCTCGCGCGTTCAATACCGAGTTGATCGCATTCTTCCTGCGTTCCAGTGATGGGCGTATCTTGCGCGATTACCGCTTGCTGGACGGCAAGATGAATGTTGTTAGCGTTGCGCTTGCGGGACATTCCATCCAGCCCTTTCTTTCAAAAGGCGGGCATGCGCGTCTGGTCGTGGATACCATTGCGGAAGGTTTTATTCCAATCCATAAAGACGCGCGCTCCATGTTGATCGTTCCGCTTAAGTACCGTGGTGAGGCGATTGGTGTCCTGATCATTGAAAGCCTGCGCGCCGAGGCATTCAACCAATATGATGAGCATCTCATGGTGGTCATTACCAGTCATCTGGCGGGGTTGATCGAGTACACACGTCTGCGTGAAGAAGCTGAAGGGCGCGCGCGAAGCCTGAGCCTGATCCATGAAGTTGTGCAACAGGTTATCGGCTTGAACGATAAATCCGAAGTGGCGGCGATCACGGCTGAGCTGGTGGCGCAATACTTCAAATTTGAATTTGCCGCTATTTTTCTTTTTGACCAGGATCGGAAGTTTTCCATTCAAGGCATCGGCGGTTCACATGCCGAAACTGTCAAGCGCGCGTTGGTTGGTGAGGAATTCGTGGTGGACGGCGGAGTCACAGGTCACGTATCTCGCACAGGTGAGAGTATCCTGATCAACGATACCAAGCGCGATAAATTATACAAGCCGCTCAAAGGCTGGGAAGCGCGTTCTGAAATTTGTGTGGCTTTGAAGGATGGAGAATCCATTCTCGGTATTATTGATGTGGAAAGCCGCGAACAAAATGCCTTTACAGGCAATGACCTGATCGCGATGGAATCACTGGCGGGTATCCTTGCCGCAGTGATCTCAAGCGCAAATCAATATCAGATATTACAGGAAACCAACCGCCAGCTGCGCGTGATCGAGATCGAATTGAATGCACGCATGGAGGCCCAGCGTTCAGCGGAAAATCGTTTGATCCAGGCTGCCAAACTTGCCGCGGTCGGAGAAATGGCGGCGGGAATCGCCCACGAGTTAAACAATCCGCTGACAACGGTCACGGGTTTTTCAGAGCTTATTCTCGAAGAATTACCGGAAGGAACGCCTCAGCATACCGATCTGGAAATGGTTTTACGTGAAGCGCGGCGTGCCAGTGATGTAGTCCGCCGCCTCCTGGATTTTTCGCGGCAGGGTGAACAAGTGCGCGCCCAGGCCGATTTGAATGGAGTAGTTGACGATGTCGTGGCGCTGACAAGACATCTTGTTCAAACCAATGGTGTCAAGCTGATCGTTGACCTTGACGAATCGCTTCCCTGGATCTCCATTGACCACAACCAGATGAAGCAGGTCCTCTTAAACCTTATTCATAATGCGCTGCATGCCATGCCTAACGGCGGAGAGTTACGAGTCCGCACAACTTGTGCGAACCGTGACGAACGCAGTTGGGTTGTGATGTCGGTCAGTGATACTGGCGTTGGGATTTCGCCCGCCGATCAAGGCCGCGTCTTCGAGCCATTTTTTACAACCAAGGGTGGTAGTGGCGGCACCGGTTTGGGGCTTTCTGTTACTTATGGAATCGTCACCGATCATGGCGGTATGATCGAATTATCCAGCGAGCCGAATAATGGCTCTACATTCGGGGTCTGGCTGCCGATTTGAATCTCCTTTTTCGCAGTCCAAATTCCCTGAACTGCGATACGAAACCTGGTGATTTTGTACCTAAATCAAAAAGCCCAAAGGTAAATTTATGGAAACGCCCTTTATATTCGTAGTTGATGATGAACCGGGTATTGCATTATTGTGCAAGCGTTTATTAACACGAGCCGGCTATAAAGTTGAAACAGAGACCGATCCGCGCGCGGCAATTGATTTTCTAAAAGAAAGCAAGATCGACTTACTCCTGGTTGACATCCGTATGCCCGAGGTGGATGGTTTTGAAGTTATTCACCATGCCCAGCACCTTCAACCTGACGCGGCGATCTTGATCATGACCGGTTATGGGACCGTGGAAACAGCCATTCGCGCTCTTCGGCAGGGCGTGGACGGCCTTATGCTTAAACCATTCGGTCAAGGCAGTGAATTGATCGACGCCGTCGAACTGGCATTTGCAGATAGCCAACAAAAAAGGGACGCCGCCCGCACACAGGCATTGCGTCCGCTTTTTTCAGTGACAGAATCTTTACTGTCTGAAACACGGCGCGAGCCATTGCTCGATCTTATTATCGATTCCATTTGCGAACATTTGCGCTGCGCTCACGCCGCCTGCTACCAGCGAAACGAACAATCAAATGAGTTTTCATTGCTCACTTCGCGCGGTGCGAATCTATTATCCGGGCATCAGGACTTGATCGCGACCGTGGATGAATCTGCAGCGCCTTTGTTGATCAATGCCAATGGACCCAGTGATCCCAAATTAAAATCGCTTCTTGCTGAACTCGGGCTTGGCACGGCAATCCTGATACCGATCCTGCGTCCATCCATCCGCATGGTGTTTTATGCGGCTCGGACTGTTAACGAGACTGCATTTCGCGAATCCGAATTGGAGATGTTCCAGATACTTGCGCGTCAAGCGGCTGCCGCCCTTGAGAATTCCCGCTTATATGCCGAACAGCTGGATTATGTTCGTAAGGTGGAGGAATCTCAAAAGGCTTTATTACAGTCTGAGAAGATGGCCGCCGCGGGTCGGTTGAGCGCATCCATTGCGCATGAAGTTAATAATCCCTTGCAGGCTGTGCAGAATTGCCTGCATCTGGCCGGCCGTGAAGATTTGCCCGCGGAAAAGCGTAAGGAATATTTTGAACTTGCGTGCACAGAGCTTGAACGCCTGATCGTAACTGTTCGACGCATGCTGGATTTTTATCGCCCGGGTGTTTCTTCTCTTGAGAATGTGGATTTGCGGGAAATGTTGGAATATATTTTTCATTTAATGTCAAAACAACTTTCCGAGGCAAATGTGAATGTCACTTTGGATATTCGTGGACAGCTTCCCCCGGTTATTGCGGTCGGCAGTCAGATACAGCAGGTATTTATTAATTTAATTTTGAATGCTGCCGACGCCATGCCCGAAGGTGGAAACCTGAAGATCATAGCCCGTGCTTTTGAAGACGGTGTTGAGGTTTTGTTCCGCGATCACGGCAAAGGCATCCCGAAGGATAGGCAATCTAATATTTTCGAGCCATTCTTTAGCACAAAGGAAGGCGGAACAGGTCTTGGACTTACTGTGAGTTACAATATTGTCTCTGCGCATGGCGGCATACTGGAATTAATGCCAGAACGGGGCGCCGGTGCCTGCTTCCGAATATTTTTACCTTCAGGAGGAAAATAATGAAATTCAATATTCTTGTTGTGGATGATGAACCCGTAGCGCGCCAGTCACTGACAGATATCTTAAAACTGGAAGGGTACTCCGTGGCGTCTGCTCCCAATGGCCAGGCGGCGATTGGGTATCTGCGCGGACATGCTGTCGACCTGATGATCGTCGACCTGAGAATGCCCGGCATGGATGGATTGGAAGTGGTGCAGGTATTGAATCAGATTTCCCCGGATACAGAGGTGATCCTGTTGACTGCATTTGGTTCCACCGAGACAGCTATTCAGGCTTTACGCTTGCGCATCCACGATTATTTGTTGAAACCGGCTTCAACCACCCAGATCATAACCAGCGTTAAAAAAGCATTGACGCGGCACTCTGAAAAGTCACATACGGGGATTTTTGATGAGGGCAATCCGACTGACGCCATTGAAGTTGTAACTTTGAAAGACGGTACCTGTGTGGATCTTGCCCGCCGTCAGATCAAACATAAAAGTGTTATTGAACACCTGACTCCCGCTGAAGGAAGATTAATGCGTATCTTAATGGAGAACGAAGGCAAGGTTTTCTCGCATCGTGAATTGGTTTTACTGGTTCAGGGTTATGATACATCGCAGCGAGAGGCGCCGGAAATATTGCGCCCGTTGGTAAGCCGCTTAAGGCATAAGCTGGAACAATTTCCAATTCTATCTGAGCGGGTGGTCAGCATACGTGGAACGGGTTATTTATATGAAGCAGACAAATAGGAAAATCTTATAATGGCGCTGGGTGATTAGCGCACCGGCTGATTTTTTATTCGTAAGGACCGAAAATATCTTTTGGCAAGGCGGGTGCGCGTATCCACGAAAGCCAACCCGTTTTGCCGCTATAAGTAGGTGGTTGAGGAGGGTCAAACATCACCAGGAGCAAGCTTAGACCAAGTCCGATCGCTCCGAGCCATTGGAGCGGCGATAAATTCTCTCCAAGCCAAATATTGCTGAATAATATGGCAATCAACAATTCCGCAAGTCCCAGTAAGGCAGTTTGCATTCCGCCGATTTTTTTTACACCAAGGAATAGTGCAATTCGAGAAGAAATAGTTACAAAGGTTAATCCTAAGACCGGCAGCCAGGGAGTGTTTATCTCGGGCCAGGCACGGTCAAATAATAGGTAGGCAGGAATAACCACTGCACTCATAGAGAGTAATGTGTATAACGCCACGGTAGGCGCAGGTACTTCGAAAAGAACGCGTTGATTAATGGGCAGGTGCATGGCATATAAAATCGATGCGCCGATCATCAAAAACACCCCAGTGAGATCTACGGATTGGTCAGGCATGCGCGTCAGAAAAAATACTGCAATAGCCGCCAGTCCGATCCTGAAAAATGTAAGCCGGCTAGGGGGTTGGTGATCTAGAGTGAGCCAGATCGCAACGAAGAATGGGTACAGGGAATATAGTAGCTGACCTACGCTCGCATTCAACCGTTCCAGTGCAAGATAATACAATAAAGAGCCAAGGCCGTTGATCGAGCCGGCAAGGATGCAGCCTGCCAGTCCGACGGGGAAAATATATAAATATTGACGGTAAAAAATGCCGATGACAAGGAGCAATATGCCTGCTGCAAAACCGGTGCGCAACGCTACAACAGCAAAGGGAGAAAATCCTTGCGTGATCGCCAGCTTGCCAAAGACAGGGGCAAACCCGAGAAACAGTGCCGAACTGAAAGCGGCTGTAATTCCAGCCTTGTATTTTTTTTGCAAAAATACCAGCCTTTTGAGGTTGATCTTGCAGGGAAGGTTACGCTATCAACGCTTTCACTTCTTTCAGGAAGTCATCATTTAAAAAATCGCCTTTTTGCATTAATGCTTGAATCTGACCTCCAAGACGGTTCTTTTCATCCTGCGTCAGTTCTTTTGCTGTGGCGACGATCACAGGTATGGATGCGGTTTCGGTTTTGGCGCGCAGCGCGTCAATAACAGTAAAGCCATCCATTTCAGGCATCATTAGATCTATGATGACCAGATCCGGTAATTCGCGCTGGATCAAATCCAGTCCCTCGCGGCCGTTCTCCGCTTCCAAAATGGTAAAGTTGCCTTGTGACTGTAAAATGCGGCGAATAAGGCGGCGCGCTTCAGCGGTATCCTCTACAAGAACGATCTTGGGGAATCTCTCCGGTGCAACCTGTGTGAGTGCGGAAAGCAAACCCTCTTGCGGGGTTTCCTGGGTTGATGGAAATTTTATGTCGCGAGACCAATTTTCACCTAGGATGCTTGGGTCCGCCGAAACTGTGTGACCGGTGCAATTAACAACAACTGTATCCGTGCTTTTGATGATACCGGCTCGGATCAATTTGAATAAGCCTGCAAAAGCCACTCCTGCGGCAGGTTCCGCGGAAATCCCTTCCATCTTCGCCAGTACGTGCATAGCCCGATACGCATCCTGGTCACTGACGCTTTCAAACGCACCGTTCGTTTTATTGACATAATCTCGTAGGAATTCGTATGCGCGGCCGGGGTCGCCAGTCGCGAGTGTTTCAATATGCGTCATGGGCGACATAACAGGCTGTGCCTCTTCCAACCCCTTTTTCCAGCTATTTACCATAGGCGCGCAGCCTTCTGCCTGTATTGGTGCAAATGCTGGAATTTTGTCCACCCAACCCATTTGTTGCATTTCGCGAAAACCTTTATACACTCCAAGCGGCCCCATCCCGCCACTGATCGCCTGCACATACCAGTCTGGGGTGCGCCAGGGGGCATTCGGGGATGCGCCTTCAACCGCGGTGAGTTGTTCCGCAATTTCATAGGCAATGGTCTTCATTCCTTCGATGGATGTGATGGTGCGCGCGCCCATGTCAAGATATAAATTGCGTTGATGGGCAAATTCGGCAGCCACCTGTTTACATTGATCGTAAGAGCCTGTGATCTTGATCACCTGGCTTCCGTATAATGCGATCTCGCGCATTTTTACCGAGGGAACCAAGCTGGTGACGAATGCCCATAATTTCATTCCTGCCCGCGAAGCATAGGCTGAATACGAGATCGCCACGTTGCCAGTTGATGCAGCTACAATTTCTGTGATGCCGGCTTCTTTTAACGCAGCGATCGTAACGGAGGCTTGCCTATCCTTGAACGAAGAGGTTGGACCCTGACGCTCGTCTTTGATGAAAATATTCGGACATCCCAGCATCATGCCCAAATTTACAGCTCGAATCAATGGCGTCCCGCCTTCGCCAAGCGACAGGCTGACATTGGGATTTCGAACAGGCAGCAATTCTCGATACCGCCAAAGATCAAACGGGCGGCTGGTCAATTTTGCGGGTAGATCTTTCCCGATCAACTCATAATCATATTCGGCTTCGCGCCATTGACTGCTGCATTTTGGGCAGGCTATTGATGATGGATGGTAGGGTGTATTATGACCGCAGTCAAGGCATTTTATAATAAAGGCCACTTTATAACTCCTCTTAATTAATCTGTGGCAGATTTTGTAGTATTCGAAATATTAGAACTTAAACGATCGAGGGCTTTGACAAGGTCCTCTTCCAGAATGGGTTTAACCAGATACTCCGAAGCCCCAAGGTTGAAACCTTTCTCCAAGTCTTCGATGATACTGCACAAAATAACCGGAATGTGACGCGTATCAGGGTCATTTTTTAAAATATCCAAAACTTTCCAGCCGTCTATACCGGGCATCATAACATCCAGCGTCACCGCAAAAGGTCTTAATTGTTTTACTCGTTCCAATGCCAGCGCAGGGTTGGTCAGAGGAACTACCTGATAGCCTTGAGGCTGTAGGTAGCGCTCATAGAGTCCAACAACCTGTGTATCATCATCAATCGATAGAATTATTTTTTTTCCGATGGGTCTTGTTATACTCTCCAGGCTGCGGAAGAGCGGGAGGGTAAAGTGGAAGGTGCTTCCCTGACCAACTTCGCTTTCGACCCAAATCTGCCCACCATGCATGTTGATCAATTGCTGACAGATGGAAAGCCCGAGTCCGGTTCCGCCGGTCTTGCGTGTCGGCGAATCATCCACTTGTGAGAACGCCTGGAAGAGTTTTTCCTGATCCAACTTCGAGATTCCAGGCCCGGTATCTGTGACACTGATTTTTACCTGGCTGTGCCCGCCTGGGCCGCGATATCGCCCGACTTCCACAATGATATCGCCTTCATCCGTGAATTTGGATGCATTCGAGAGCAGATTGATAAGTACCTGGCGGATGCGAATCGCGTCCGCCCGCACCATTGGCAGGTTCGGTTCGATGATCCGTTTCATTTCTATTGGTCTGCCTTTGATCAATCCGCTCATTGTCGAGAATACACTGCTGACGACGTCTGATATATTCACTTCATCGAAGGCCAGTTCCATCTTGCCGGCTTCTATCTTTGCCAGATCAAGAATGTCGTTGATCAAACCCAGTAGATGTTGACCAGAGTTGTAAATGGCGGTGAGATCCTGCTGCTGTAGTTCGGTCACCGGACCATCAATCCCTTTGATGATCACGCGTGAAAAACCAATGATCGAATTTAGCGGGGTGCGTAGTTCATGACTCATGTTCGCGAGGAACTGACTCTTAAGGCGGTCGATCTCACGCATTTCCATCACAGCTTGTTGCGAGAGTTCAAAAGAACGGGCATTATCAATAGCGACTGCCACCTGGTCAGCAAGCGTTTGCAAGACCGCGATTTCATCGTCTGTGAAGATGTTTGATTTTTTAGACTGAACATCAAGCGCGCCGATAACTCTGGTGCCGATCTTTAATGGAATGGCAGCTTCCGCTTGTGTGTCGGGTAGCAGCGGATTGTATTTGTGGAGTTTGTCCAGCAAAACATCGTTTACCACAACTGCCTGCCCTTCCAGCGCCACCTTGCCGACAATGGATTTTAAATTTACCGGCAGAGTGTGCTTTCTTTTTTTCATTTCAGCGCCGGCTGACCCGGTTGCTTCGCGCAATACAGCATTAAAGCCGGTTTCTTCAACAATAAAAATTGCAGCATGGTAAAAGTTGAATTTTTCATAGACGAGATTCACCGTTCTGGTGAAAATTGTGTTTAGGTCAAGGGTAGAGGTTACAAGGCGGCCAATTTCTGCTGATGCGGATAGATATGTATTTCGCCTTTGTAGTTCCTCTTCCACCTTTTTCCTGTCGGATATATCATGATGAACAGCGAGAAATCCGAGGATCTCACCGTTCTCGTCGAGGATCGGGCTGTTTGTCCCCGCAACGTGGATCAGCCTGCCGTCTTTGGTCATGTTGATCAATTCGCCAGTAATTGTTTGCTTTGATAATAAAGTTCCCCAAAAATATTTGTATTCTTCCTGTTTTATCAAGCCCGATTTGATGATGCGCGGAGTCAGACCAATTACTTCACTTGGTTTATGCCCATAAACCGTCTCGAATGCTGAATTTGCAAATACGATTTTTCCGCTGGTATCCGTCATAAAAACTGCATCGCCGGATGTTTCAATTCCCAACTTGAATCTTGTCAGGTCTGTTTCTGCGCGCAAGCGTCCGATCGCGGCTGAAATTGGAGCCAGGGAAGACTCTAACAAGTAAAGTTGATTTTGGTCGAGGAAGGCATCTTTTTCCACCATGTCCACTCCCAAAGTTCCAACCACTTCATCGTTAATAAAGATGGGAAATATGGCGGTGTAGTTGATGCCAAGCCGGCGGGCTTCCGTCCGCGCAATGAGTGGATTATTGGTATTGTTCGAAGCGTCTTCCAAAATATACGGCTTGCGGGTTGCTATCAATGTTTGCGTGGCAAGGTTTCCTTCCAGAGGGATCTTGAATCCCACTGCGCTGACGGGGTTGCTCATTTTGGAGTGGTCGGCGACCACAGTGAAACCCTGTTTGTCATCATCCAATAATGTGATCGCTCCGCGGGCAACCGGGAAGGCTTCTACAATTTCACGAACTACGCTTCGCAGCGCCTCAACTAAATTGGTTGAGGCAGTTAACGTGCTGACCACGCGATTGATCAAGGCAAGTTCGTTGGCGCGTTCTTTTGATTCTTGAAAAAGGCGGGCGTTTTCAAGCGCAAGTGAAAGCTGGTCTATTACCTGATTGATAAGCAGTTCTTCTTCAGTGGTCCATTTGCGCACCTTGGTGTCATCCATTACACGCAAGGTTGACCAATCTTGAACCCCGGTTTGAATGTTTACAGAATAGGAAGAAGAATTCGCGGAGTTTAAGCCTTTATTTGTGATGGCTGGCGTCGTGCGAAGCGGTTTGGGCGCGGGAACAGATTCAGAGTTTTGATGAACAGGCTTAGTGGCAGAAAGTGCTGCGTCTTTTTCAACAGTGGAAATGCTTTGTGGCTTGTCAGCATGTCCTTCTGGATGAATATCCTGGAAGAGCTTTTCAAGCCGCTTGTCTATTTTGGGTTTCTTTGGCATATTCCAATAGCTCCTGGGCAAGGACACGGTATTGTATCGAGCTGCGCGCGCCTGGTTTGTAATGCGTGATCGGCATTCCGACAATTGGGCTTTCGCGCAGTTTCGTGTCTATTTCTATGACCGTGTTAAAGACGCCTTCGCCAAATGTTGTGCGAAGCTGCTCATTAATATTGCGGTGCGTACGATTCCGCTTATCCAACATTGTAACGAGAATTCGATATGCCAGTTTGGAGTTGTCTTCTTCTCGAATTCGGCGGACGAGCGTCATCATATTTCGCAGGGCATATGCGGAAAAATATTCCGCCTGCGTAGGGATGAGCAGAAGGTCCGCTGCGGCGATGGCGTTTTGGGTAATGACACCCAGCGCCGGTGGACAATCAAGGATAATGAAGTCATACGGCAGGTTTGCGTTTGCAATGGCGCGCTGCAGGATGGTGGTGTGATGTGTGCGCATCGGAAGGAATTGTTCCGATGTTTCGATGCGCGAACTGGATGGAATGAGATCAAGGTTTTCAACATCCGTTTTTGTGCAGATACTCTGGATGGATGCATTATCAAGCATCAGGTCAGCCGATGTGAGCTTGGCTTCACCCGGCTCAAAACCGAGAGACAAGGTCAGGTTGGATTGCGCGTCCAGATCGATCACCAAAATTTTTTGTCCGAGATCTGCAAGTGATGCGCCGAGGGATAATGTGCTGGTGGTTTTTGCGACACCACCTTTTTCGTTTGAAATAGCGATTGTAATTGTCATGGTTATCCTGTTAAGATTTTTTTATTTATCTGGCGAAAGCGTGTTCTTTTGCGGAATGATCTCAACCCGTGTCGCGCCCAGAACCCGCTGAAGTTCGGTCATGGCGGTTTGAATCATTTCGTTCGGGTCATTGGTGCTGCGGATTTTGTTGGTGATATCTGAAACAATACGCTCGCGTGCAGCGCGAGTATTGGTCTCTTCGAATAGACGCGCGTTTTCAGCTGATAAGGCAACATGCTCAGCTACAGCTCTGATCAAATCGATTTGATCGCGACCCAGGCGTTCGCTTTTTGGAACCTGAACGGATAAAGTGCCGATAGGTTCACCGCGCAAAGTGATTGGGACGGAAAATTCACGTCTTTGCATATTTTGATCTTTGACAACTTTAATTTCATCAGACGGCTCTTTTTTGATCAATTCTACTGTACCGCTTGCAGTATAACGGTATCCCTTTAGTTTTAATTCCTTTGGCAACCGACTCCATGAGTCGCGCAGGTTTTGGCGGTACACCGCCTCAGACTCGGTTAACGCTTTTTGCGTTTGATCAAATAAACGGGCATTTTGGATCGCGAGACTGATCTGGTCTGCTAGTGTGGATAAAACCTCGATATCTTCATTGGTAAATGCGTTTCTTTCCTTACTTTGCACATCCAGCGCGCCGATCACAGTGCCGGCTATCCTTAACGGGAGCGCCATTTCAGAATGGGTATCAGGCAGATCGGGATTATTGAAGTAGGCGCTATCCATACCCACGTCAAGCGCAATGCGCGCTTCGCCGCTGTCTGTCACATAACCGACGATGCCTTGTTCGCCTACTTTGAGTTGATGTCTGCGCGCAAGCATTCTCTTTCCACCCGGACTGTTTGCAGCCACAAGCGCCGCGTATTTGTTGCTGGCATCATTAAGAAAAATGCCAACGTGATAAAAACCGAATTGCTCACTTACCGCTTCCGAAATGCGTGGTAATAATTCAGCCAGGTTTTGAGCAGAGTTGATCGTGCGTGAAATACGGGTGATGGTCTCGAATTGCCTGGCACGCCTTTTACTGAGAATGCTCGTCTTTTCCAGTTCAATTGTACGCTCGTCAATACGCTTTTCCAGAGTTTGGGTCAGTTCCTGCAGTTTCTGGTTGCTATCCGTCAATTTACTTTCGCTTTGGCGCAAGCGGGTTAAGGTTGAATAAATACTGTTTGTCGCAAGGCTGAAAACAATCGCAATCAATAAATAGCCGATGAAAGTTGTAACGCCATCCACAATGGGTGTAGGCGCGGGACTGGGAGTCTGAACCTCAATGATTTGATTGTTAATCAGGAAGAGAACGATGATGTGTTTTAATCCATATAAAATGGCGGTGATAAACGATCCGCGCGGACCAAGTAATAATCCGCCGGCTATGATGACCGCTCCGGAGAGGATGCTGACCGGACGGGTCTCGCCTTTTGAAAATATCTCAACAATGGTGGATAGTACCAGGAAGGAGGCTATCAAAGCCATACTGACCGGGCGAATGTGGCCTCTTTTTGCAAATGCAATCAATATGGTTGCCGTGATGGCAACAAGGAGTGCCAAAGGCAGGAAGAATTGCCCACTCGCCGGGCTCAATATTTGTATAAATAATACAGTAGGCGGCAGAATATATGTGGACGTCAATATTCGAAATAACACACCTGCAATGCGTGTTTTTTCCTCATCCTCGAAAGCCGGTGGGGTGAAAAATTTCCTGATCGCGTTTAACATTGCCGTCCTATCGGTCTGCTACTCATCATCTTTCTCAAATTCAATCATAACCTCTGAGCCGGGCATGGCGCGTCCCAATTCTTCCACTGCTGTTTGCAGAACGTTCTTTAGATTAATGGACGCGCCGATTTTTCCGGTAACTTCACCAATCGTTTGTTCTTTGACTAACTGCCTTTGCGAATCCTGGATCAGGCGCGCGTTCTCAAGAGCCAGAGAAAGACGTTCAGAGATTGCTTCTACAAGGTTAATCTCATCGTTTGTCCACAGGCGGCCCGCTGTGGGTGCCTTGATATTCAATGCGCCGATTACCTGTTCCCTTAATTTGATCGGAACAACGATCAAGGACTCCTGTTTTGATTGTCCAGCCTGATGGATCAGGCTGCTGCCACGGTTCATCGCCTGACGTATCTCATCTGTGTCAATGGGCGATGTTACTTTTCTTCCGCCCGCGAGGCTTTGTTGATATCCAATTGACGATTCGTCGCGGCTGAAGGTCAGCCAGCTTTCCTGTATGTTTTTGCGATAAAGCGCTTGTGATTCCAATAGTGCCTGCTGTGTTTGCTCAAATAAGCGGGCATTTTCAATTGCAATGGCGATCTGGTCCGCAAGGATGCTGAGTGTATTCGCATTATTGTCATCAAACGCGCCAGGTTTTTCGCTTTGTACGTCAAGCACTCCAACAATTTGATCACGGATTTTAAGAGGCAGCGCCATTTCGGAGCGGGTGTTTGGCATGTCAGGATTGTTGAAATAGACAGCATCCTGCCCGACTTCCAATGCGATGCGCGGGATTCCAAATTTAGCGACATGCCCAACAATGCCGGTCTCTCCGACCACGAGCTTGTGTCCGCGCGCGAGCATGTTTTTTCCGCCCTGACTATTGGCGGCTTGCAGCACCGCAAATTGTTTTGTCTCATTGATCAGGAAAATTCCCGTGTGGTAGAAACCGAAACTCTCGCTCACAAGTCTTGTAATGAGCGGGAGGAGTATTTCAAGTTTTTGCTCACTGGTGATTACCCTTGATATTTCACTGATCGCCTGCAGTTCGTTGGCTCGTTTTTCACTTTGTTCACGTGCGACTTCAATGCTGGCTGTGCGTTCTGCAACGCGTAACTCCAGGTTATTGACTGTTTGAGACAACTCGTCTGTCATGCGGTTGAAGGCTGTTGACAGAATGCCGATCTCGTCCTCGGTATTTGTTTTTGCGCGGGCAGTCAGGTCTCCTGCTGAAATTTTCTCAGCCACATTGGCAAGCGAGATCAATGGGGAAGCAAGGAATTTCGAAGCAAAAAAACCAGAGCCGATGCTGAAAAAAACCAATCCTATGGAAATTAAAATATTCGTTCTGTTTTGTTCTGCGATCGGATCTAAATATATCTTTGTGGATTGACGAACAATTGCGACCCATGGCTGTGTCTCGAGAAATTGACCTGTATTTATGGTGTTTGATTGTAGTGAATTCGAATAGGCTTCAAAAAAAGGTTGTTGTTGTAAATTATCCACACCTGCGACGATCAGATCATTTATACCTGCCAAGGCAGCTTCTCTTTGACCGCGGGGCAGGCGGTTTTCCAGTTGCATTACGCTAAATTCCAAATCATTAAAATTGTAAAATGATTTCAATAATTCATCACGGTCGCCAGTGTAGCCTATCCGTAAGTAGGTTCTTGTATCTGCCAGCAAAATGATAGTACCTGTATTTCCGGTATCTATGGATCGAATAATGGATTGTATAACTGTCGCGTAATATTCGATCCGCAAAACGCCGGTGATTGTCCCGCTTTTCCCGGTGATCGGAGAGCTAAAGTAAATAAAGGAATCATCGTCGTGGAAAACAATATTCGATGCGTATGGCAGCCCAGTCTGAAGCGGACGTTTAAAGTAAGACTGATTCCCCTCGTTCTGTCCTATATGATCCTCGAATGTATCAAGAATATTTTTTCCGTTTTCGTCAAGCACAGCGATCGAATGAATGAAGACTGGGTTTTTACGGGTTAGTGATAACAGCGCCAGCCGTGCGTTATTTTCTTCCCCGCTATTTGTACGCGAGTCTGAAGGCAGATCTAAATAGGAGGTCAGTGCCAGTTGTCTCGAATCTGAACGTATACCTTCAATTTGAAAGGAAATAAAGCTGTCAATTGAATTAGCAATGGTTCTTGCAAGCGTGGTTAATTGGGCCTTCCCCTGGCTTTGCAGGTTTTGAGAAGCTGAAATGCTATTAAAGAGTCCCAGTGCCACCAGTGGAATAATGGTTACAAGAAAAAAACCGATAATGATCTTTGTTTGCAGTGTATAGGAGTTAAAACGCCGCAATATAAAGAAAGTATAGAAGAGCGAGGCCGCTGCGGCGATCAAATTTGTTGCGTTGGAATTAGTGGGTAATCCGAAGTCGGGTAAATATTGGTCTGTGACCGTAATAATGACCGCAATGATAAAAGCGCCAATGATCACACGCGAAGCCCATTTAGTATCCAGGGTAGCAGATGAAATTCCCGCCACAACGATCGCGACCATTATTCCAAGCGCAAGACCTTGTCCATGGACTACAAATGGAACGGTAAGCGCCAGCGCAAATATCGTGCCAATTAAGATTGACATTCCCTGGTTTTGACGACCCCGGCGGCTTTGATATGCACTTGCAAATCCCGCAATCGCTACAAGTCCAGTTATCCCAAAACCAAACAGCCCTCCGAAGCCGTTCTCGGAATATCCAACGTATCCGGCGATCAGGGCTACGACCACGAATAAAACCCCTGTGACCAAGCTGATCGTCAAGGCATTTTTTCGACGGCGTTCGTCCGGCGAACTAGATTGGATGGGCGGTTTATTCATAATAATTCTCTTGTGTAGTTAAGGCAGAAAAGCAGGGTCAATTAATTCCAGTGGGTCTAGCTGCTGAGCCAAAACCCCAATTGAAATCAAATATTCTGATGTGCGCCGTGTAACCGCGTAGATCGAATTTTCATCCTGTATATTGAACAGCGCTTTGTTTTCCTCCAAAGAAAATATCTTTAGATTTTCATCCGGCAGGATCTTTAAATTAAGGTATTGGGTCGCGATGGCTTGAGTTTCCTGCGGGTTTCTAAGGCGATATTCCACAGCTTCGAACCAGGCTTTCAGGAAAGCCCGGATGTCTTCGGGCCTGTCATCCACGATCGACGCGCTGAAGACAATCATATATGGGAAGAGCCGTGTTTTTTCATTCGGGTATATTATTTTATTCCCATTTAAAAGAGATTGAGATAAATAGGGTTCCCTTGTATAAACTGCCTGAACCTGGCCATTTTTTAGGGCATTGAATGCGTTTTCTGGCTTGATGTTTGCGAGATTAATATCACCTGGGTTCATTTTTGCACTTTGTAACATGTTTGCGATAGCGATCTCATATTGAGAACCAAGCAGAACCCCAACGGTTTTTCCTTTTAGATCTTCTATACTGTTTATGTCAGGTCTGGTAATGATGGCGTCTGCGCCGCCGTCATCAGATACGCCGACCACTTTCATGTGAGAGTTTCGATTTATGTTGATCGTATCTCCCGCCGCGATGAGAGCGCCATCAATTTGTCCGGACGCAAGATTTGAATATGTTTTGGAAAAAAACTCGTAATAAACCGGTTCAACTTCCACACCATATTTTTCGAACAGACCTTTCTCCTGGGCGACCAGAAGTGTATAGTCACCCCACCATTGTGTATATGCCACACGCAAAGGTGGGCGGGAAGGTTTTTCCGCCTTCAGATTCGCACATGCCCCAAGGCAAGGAATGATTGCTATGATAAGAGCGGTTTTCAAGAAAAGATTTCTATGCATTGTGGAGCCTGTATTTTATCCTGCCATGCCTAATTCTATGGATGCTGGTTCGATTTGGACGAGCACATCAGATCCGCCGAGTGCCCGGCTTAGTTCCTGGGCAGCCGTTTGTAAAATTGTTTCAAATCTTGTGGATGCGTTGATCCTGGAGGAGATATCGGTTGTGACTCTCTCTATATCTGCGCGATGCTGTGCGGTCTGGATTAAGAGGGCTGTTTCGATGGCGATCGAGAGACGTTCCGCTACTGATTCGGCAATATCAGCATCATCACTTGTTAATTCTTGATGTTGTTTGGTGTGTAGATTCATGATGCCGATGGTTCTCCCGCGCAACCGAATTGGAATTGCAAGATTTGAGTTTCCGTTTTCTTTATTTGATATGACCGGCCGCCCAAGTTTTACAGCCTCCTGAATATATTCACCAGTTAAAGGTTGTTCCAGACGGGAGACGGTTGATCCTTTTAATTGAAAACCCAGCCCCAATGATTTAGACTGCATCACCTCCCATGAATTGCGCGTAAAATCGCCGAACGTACTTTGCGATTCCGCCAGCGATTTATGGGCTTCTTCAAGAATAAGTGTGTTGTTGAGGGTAATTGCCACCTGATCAGCCAGGGTTGTTAATACTTCAACATCATCGTGACCAAAGGCGTTTGCCTCAGTACTTTGTACGTCCAAAGCGCCAATGATCTGCCCGGAATATCGAAGAGGCATCGTGATTTCGGAGCGGGTATTGGGAAGATTGGGATTGTCAAAGTACGCGGCATCACTTCCAACATCCAGCGCAATGCGCGTTCGTCCAGTAGCAGAAACCAATCCGACGATGCCGGTCTGCCCGACCTTTAGTTTATGACCTTTTTCCAGCATCTTTTGTCCGCCTTCACTATTTGATGCGCGCAGCACAGCGAATTCACGTTCTTTATCCAACAGGAAAATTCCGGTGTGATAGGTGTTGAATTGTTCACTGATCACCTGGGTGATACGCGGCATAAGCGTATCCAGATCCTGGATGGAAGAGATCGCTTTTACTACCTGTGAAATGGCCTCAAACTGACGCGCACGCCGTAAGTTGAATTGGTTCGCGGTATCTAGATCTGCGGTACGCTGGTTTACGCGTTCTTCAAGCGACTGTCGTAGTTCATTCAGTTCGCGATTTTCCGCCAATTGAATTTTTTCATTTATCTTCAGTCTGTTAATCGTTTCAGTAAGGCGATTGATCAACACCTGAATGACGCCAGCACAGCCAATAAGTACAATCACGATGATGATCGCATCGTCAACCCCAACTTTTGTAACGGCTCTTCCAGTCCGTAGATCCATTATTGCGATACCAAGGGCGGTAATGACTGCGATCGGTGCGACCAACCAGATGCCCAGACGGCCCAACAATAAAGCGGCGATCACAAAAACGAAGGGGAGACCAACGATGGATATGTCGCGCAACCCGTTCGTGCCGCTCGCAATGATCGCAATTGCTGCAATGAGCGCCAGCGGCACGATTAATTTGGCCATGCCTACTTTGCCGCGAACCGCCAAAAATAAAGAGATGATCTCGAGAATCAGGGTAATGCTTAATGTAATCAGAGCCGGTATATTCCGAGATTCGTTCCCGAAGAGACCAATCACCAGCGGCAGGAGAAAAATATTAATAACAATAACAAATATAAGAATGTTCCGTGTCATTTGAATGAATGACGGATTATTATCTTCTTCGTCTCTAAAATAATTCAGTAACCTGGAAAGCATATTCCGTCTCCTGGTATTTAGACCTTGGGTAAATCATCTGATGCGAATTGAACAATCACTTCCGCGCCTGGCAGTGTATTGCCCAATTCCTGAATTGTTGTTTGAACAATATTTTCAAGGTTAACCAAACCGCCAATCTTTGCAGAGATTTGACCGATCGTGCGCTCCTTTGTTGCGCGCTTTTGCGCTTCCTGAAGCAGGCGCGCACTTTCGATGGCAAGGGCTGTGCGTTCAGCTGTAGCTTGTGCGATGGCAATTTCATCCTCAGTCCAAACGCGACTCGAATCGGACGCGCTTATTTTGATAGCGCCAATCAGGGCTCCGCGCAGTATGAGGGGAACTGCCAGACTGTGACTTCGTAGCTTATCGTAGGGGCTTAATGTTCTAGCCTCTATGCCGTCAAAGTAATATCCTTCCACCGGATGCCTGTTCATGAACTGTTGCCATTGCTGTTCACCCATTTGTTTGGAAGAAGCCTCTGCCTGTCCAAGCGCTTCGCGTAATTGCTGGTATGAGCGGGCATTTTGAATGGCGATACTAACCTGGTCTGCCAGTGTGGAGAGGACGCTTATGTCTTCCTGTGAGAAGGCGTTTGTTTTTGTGCTTTGCACGTCCAATGCGCCAAATAGGTCAGTGCCAATGCGCAGGGGGAGGGCGATCTCGGAATGTGTTTCAGGGAGGTCGGGATTATCGAAGAAAACAGCATCCTGTCCAACGTCCAATGCGACGCGCGGCTGCCCGTAATCAGTCACAAACCCAACAATCCCCGTCCCGCCCACTCGCATACGGTGATTTCGTTCAAGCATTCTTTTTCCCCCAGGGCTGTTTGAGGCGACAAGTACAGCAAATTCACTGCTGTTGTCCAATAGAAATATGCCGATGTGATAAAAACCGAATTGTGTTGAAATGGCTTCAGTGACCTGTGAAAGAAGTGTTTCCAGCGTTTGAGTAGAGCTGATGATACGGGCTACGCGCGCAACGGCTTCGAATTGCGCGGTACGACGCAAGTTTCCTTCGTTGGCCCTTTCTAGATCCTGTGTTCGATCTGATACGCGTTTTTCAAGATCGAGATTTAAAGTTTCCAACTGGTTGACCGCGTCGTTTGTCTTTGCCATCTGTTCATAAAGCGGGACGATGGCAAACCGATAGACAATCGGAGAAACGATCAATATCAGTATGGTTGCATCGAACAGGGTTCCTGTAACCGGCGGAAGTGGAGGCACCGTAAAAAACACGATCATGATGGCTAGCTCTACAAAAAAGATCGAGAGAATTAGTATGGCTAGCGCGCGGTTGGGCGAAGTATTCCGTTTATTTTTTTTCAGCATACCTTGCTCCTGATTTGGGAGATCACTCATTTTCGCCGCCTATCTCGACCATGATCTGGGTTCCGCTAATTTGAATGCCCAGCTCTCTAATGGCAGTTTTTAAAATCGTCTCAATTTCAGTCCCTGCACCGATCTTCGCAGAGATTTGACCAATTGCTTGTTCGCGCGCGGCTCGTCTTTGTGAATCTTCCAACAAGCGGGCGTTTTCCAATGTAAGCGCGGCGCGATTGGCGGCTGCCTGGGCGATGGCAATCTCCTCTTCGGTCCAGGCATGATACGGATCCTCCTGTTCCAATCCGATCACGCCGATGACCTGGTTAAGGAGCATTAACGGGATCATCAATGTGTTTTTCGTCCCGACGGCATTCTGACCAGTAATAATTGGTTTCCCATTTTCCAGTTCTTTTAGTAATTCGAACGGAAGATTTTGCGGTATGGATGTTACCTTTAATCCATCATATTGATAGGCGGGATTTTCTCTCAGGCTGATCGCAGATTGCCACGCCTGCTGTGTATGCATCTGGTTTGTCTTGGTGAGTTCGCTCAACGTCCCTGTAACTTGTTGAGCGAGTTGGGCATTTTCAATAGCCGCGGATAATTGATCGGCAAGGATCTGCAGGGTTTGAATGTCGCGTTCCCCAAATGCGTTAGGTATGACCGCCTGAATATCCAAAGCGCCAATCGTAAGGCTGTGACTCCGCAGAGGCAGCGTGATCTCTGAGCGTGTCTCCGGCAGATACGGATTCTCAAAATGGACAGCGTCTTTGCCAACGTCCAGTGCGATATAGGCCTGGCCGGTTCGGGTTACATTTCCAACCAGACCTGTTTGTCCAACTTTTAATTTGTAGTTGTTTTTTAGCATTTTTTCCGCAGCAATACTGCTGGCTGCCTGCAAGACAGCGTATTCATTGAGCTCATCTACAAGGAAGATACCGACATGGTAATATTTCAAACGTTCCTGAATTAAATTCACAGAAACATTGAGAAGCGTATCCATGTCACGGATAATGGCAATTTCACGCGCAACATCGGCAATTGTTTCCAACTGCAAGGTGTTTTTTTGCAAATCGACTGTGCGCTCCTGAATTCGCTGCTCCAATCCCTGTAATAAAGATTGAACTTGAGAGGTCATTGAGTTGAATGTAATAGCCAAGGTTCCAATTTCATCCGAAGTTTTTACCTGGGCACGAGCGCTGAAATCACCCTGGGAAATTAAATTGGCAACCTTTGCGAGCGCGGCAATGGGGTTTGTCAATGCTCTTGCGATCAAAGTGGCGATAACGGCTGCAATAATTGAAGTGGCAACCAATAAAATAATATTGGAATTGATCTGTTTTTGAACATCCGCTAGAAAAAGAGAGGTGGGGCGGCTGTATGCAACGGTCCAGGGTTGAGTTCTCAGGAACGCCACCGCGATGCTGTCATCTCCCGCTGTATTTGGTGAAATTTCGGTTTGGAAAAACGGTTGCTGTGCGGCATTGTCAAGCGCCAGGTCTAGATCAAGATAATTAGTGGCCTGTTCTTCGCGCGGAGTATTTAAAAAGCGTTTGGTGTCCACGGCCAGTAAATAATCGGGAAGTTCAAGCGGAATGATCGATTTCAAAACAAGGTCAGGGTTTTTGGTATCTGCCATGCGGATATTAAGTTGGTCCAGCAGCAAAACGGAAGCATCAGTAGTTTCCCCAACGCTTTCCGTGATTACCGCTTGTAAAACTGCAGAATTGTATTTTGCGCGCAAGACACCGATGAAGTCACCATTTTTATTTAATATCCTGGCTGCAAATTGGATGATGGTGGTTGTTTCATCGGAATAGGTTACGGCAGTGACTACTGGTCTCTCCGAAAACCGTACTTGTGAAAAATACACTTCCCCCGATTCGTCTGTGGAAATGCCGACCCCAGCACTGTCTAATAGGATTTTTCCATCAGAATCTATGAGGGCGTAGGAGATAAGGTTGACGGGATCTTTCCCGCTAATTTTTTCAAGAAGATCACGGGCTTTGGCTTGTTCAATATTTCCAGCCTGTTCAGATCGTGCCAGCGTGAGATATTCTGAAAAGTCGGAAAATTGGGATTCGATCTGGATTGAATTTAACGTTGATTGAATAAAGGTGTCAAGACTGTTGGCGGTTTGCTGCGCGCTTGATCTCAGGGAAACTTCAGCCCCTTTTGTGAGCGCCTGCTGTGTTTGGGTAATGTTGCGTGTTGAAACAATGATTAGCGGAGTCAAAGCGATGAATAGCATTGAAAACACCAGCCGTGTTTGCAGAGAGATATTTCTGATCCGATTGCCCAAAAAAAATTGAGCCTGTTTTGATTCGCTTTGACTCATATCAACCTTTAGTTATGTTTGTCGCAGTTTTTTTACTATCATTTGCGGCATCACCTTGAATCGGTGCGCCGAGCTGAATAAATGAGCGTGTCGCGCCTAGTGCCTGTCCAAGTTCTTGGACAGTGATTTGCATGATGTGCTTGAAATCTGAGGAAGCGCTGATCTGAGTCGTGATATGCGCAATGGTTTCTTCCTGATCTGCACGGCGGACCGTTTCTTCAAAAAGGCGCGCATTTTCCAAGGCCAAGGCTGCCCTGTCTGAGATGGATTGAACAACCATGACTTCATCCTCCGTCCATCTTCTTTTATCATCTGCTGCTTGGATATGAATAACACCGATGACTTGTTCTCGAAACTTAACGGGAACTGCCAAAGCGGCAGGATTGCCTGCTGAAGGATGGGCTTGAACGGAGGTTTCACCAGTGGCGATGGTTTTTTCAAAAATTGTACTATCTGTAATCTGCGAATCCGAAATCGTTCCGTCTGGAAGATATGCGTATCCCCTTTGTTTTTGATTGCGGATTATGCGATTAGAAGATGTGTTTGTTTTTTGATTTGGCAGGGAAAACTCTGAACGCTGACTGGTCAGCATATTATCGATCAAAACTGCGATCTGATTGGCAAGCGTGCTTAAGAGATTTGCATCATCATCTCTGAAAGCCGAGGACAGGGTGCTTTGCATATCGAGCACGCCAATTACGTTTGCGCCGTATTTAAGGGGCAATGCCATTTCAGACTTGGTTTCTGGAAGATTAGGATTGTTGAAGAAAACCGCGTCAGAACCCGTGTCAAGCGCGATACGCGGACGTCCACTTTGCGAAACATATCCAACGATGCCTGTTCCGCCCATTTTGAGTTGATGGCGGCGCTCAAGCATTTTTTGCCCCCCCAAGCTGCTTGTGTTTGCCGCGCGTAGATGCGCGTACTCGCGATTCTCGTCAAGTAGGAAAATACCAACATGGTAAAACCCAAGTTTTTCGCTGATCGAATCTGCTATAAGTGTGAGCAATTCCTTTGGCCGCTTATCAATTCCGACCGAGATATCCCGGGACAACTCTGAAATGGTCTGCAAGCGCAGCGCCCGCGACTCGATCTGCTGGTTTGCATCACTTAGTTCGCGGGTCCGTTCTTCCACATGTTTTTCAAGATTTGTTTTTATTTCTTGCAATTCGGAATTTGTAGTGCGGATCTCAAGTAGGCGCAGATTTTCCAGGTTTGCGCGAAATACGAGAATGCCGTACAGAATTGCGCCGGTAAAGAAAATGATTCCCCCGATCTGAGACATATCGCTTATGGAGGCGGGGGTTTTTGAATACAGAGGGGCAAGTACTGCGGCAATTGTTGAATAGATCGCAAGAAATCCAAAGGTCCTTAAACTGGAAAGCGCACTTGCAACAATCAAGGCAATAGGAACGATTGTGTATATGGTCGTTGAAAACTCAGGCGCAATTCCAAGCAGCAATGCTAAAAAAGGTGTGGTTAGAAAGCCAAAAGAAAAGATAAATGTGCCAGTATTGGGGAATTTGGTTTTGCCTAAAATGTAGGAAGACAATGAAATTACAAGCATGTACTCGAAGATAAAAACTGATTCTGGGCGGGCAAGTAATCCAAGAGTGAATGCTGCTATCAGAACGAGAGTGATCACATTCAGCAATTGAACGCGCCTTATGTAACCCAATTCGTGTATGGATGGATGGGGCGCCATTAATTTCTGCCCCAACCGTTTTACGGAATCGGCAAGAGATCGTTGATTATTATCTAAAGGCTGTTGGGTCGTTGACATCTTTATTCTCTCGCCTTTTTATTATCATTGGAGTTGCTTGACTCTCCCATATTTTCCAATAATTGAAATGAGACAGAAGCATTTCCAATGGTCTGACCAAGCTCCAGAACTGTCTCGCGCATAATGGTTTCCGTGTTTGAGTAGGCACTGATTCGTGCGGAAATATCCGAAACCAGCGATTCGCGTGCGGCCCGCTGCTGGGATTCTTTGTATAGACGCGCGCTTTCCAAGGCTCCACTTAATTGTTCTGATAATGCGATCGCAAGATTGATTTCTTCCTGTGTCCATGCTTCTGAAATTTCATTTTTCTTTAACCGAATGGCGCCAATGATGAGTCCGCGTATTTTGACTGGCACTGTAACCGTTAAATTGTCGCTGCCAATTATGATATCGCCAGTTTCGACTGCCTTGGCAATGTTCGGCTCAAGTTTTTCGGCGTTAATTTGAACTGTGCCCGGTGATGTGGCAAGATAATCAATCCCCGCCTGATTTTGCAAAATTTTGCCCCATGCTTCACGACTGACATCGCCGAAGAGAACCTTCGAAGATTCCAAAGCCTTTTCGGTCTCACTGAATAAGTTCGCATTCTGAATGGCGATCGCAAGTTGTTCGGCCATGATCTGCAAAGTGGAGATATCCTCCTCTGTGAATGCCTGCGATTCGGTGCTTTGGACATCCAATGCGCCGAGAATTTGACCGCTTGCAACAAGCGGGAGTGCCATTTCGGAGCGGGTCAGCGGAAGGTCTGGATTGTCGAAGTAGGTTGCATCTTTTCCAACGTCCAGTGCGATGCGCGCTTTGACGGTTTCTGTCACATACCCAACAATGCCAGTTTCTCCTATTTTAAGTTTGTGGTTTTTTTCCAGCATGCGCTGTCCGCCAGCACTGTTTGCCGCGACTAAAACTGCGTATTCCTTGCGTTCATCCAGTAGAAAGATGCCAATGTGGTAATAACCAAAATTATCACGGATGAGGTGCGTCGTTTGTTGTAAAAGTTCAGAAAGATTGCGGTATGAAGTAATGTTCTTGCCGACATCTGCCGCCGCTCTTAATAAACGACTGCGGTGTTCGATCTCATTGGTCCGTTCTTTGACGCGTTCTTCAAGATTTGTCTGATATATTTTCAAATCGTGTTCGCGATTACTTAGCTCTTTATTGCTAGTTAGGAGCATATCCTGTTTGAAGCCGGCGTATCCGGCAAATAGACCGAGAAATAGAGGGGCGGTATCGATCAACCATAAGAGCGGTTCAGTACGCTGGATAATAATTACGGAAGAAATTTGTAACGGCAATTGAGAAAGCACTAATTTCAAAAAAGTTCCGGCGATGGGAAATAAGAATCCAAACGATGCGCCAATCAAGGCGTATCGCTGTGTCTCGCTGATTTTCATGCGGGTAGGGTTCTTCTCCAAAGCCATAGATCAATAAATTCCTTATTTCAAACGCAAAAAGTTCGCGTTTTTCCGAACAGCCCCGGATTCTGGTTGATGCGGTCCAATGTTAATTTCCGCTTCTTTTAGATCGAAGACCCTTCTTAGTTCGGTTGCAGCTGTGCGGATCACCGATTCTACATCAAGAGTTTCGCGAACCCGGGTTGAAATGTTTGCGATCATCTGGTCGCGCAAGGCACTTTTTTGAGCTTCCTCCACCAATCGGCTGTTTTCCAGAGCGAGCGCCACCTGGTCGGCAATTTTCTCAACTAATAAACGCTCACGATCAGACCATTCGGATATTCCACCTTTTCTCTTTAATTTGATCGTGCCGATTGTTTCGCCATACAAAACCAACGGTACGAGCATCCCCTCGATATTAACCTTGTCTTTGGAGAAAAGAGGTCGTACACCAGCGGGCGTATATTGATATGCTGGTTTTTGGCGGGTTGTGAGTTTTAACCAAGTTTTACGTGTCTGGAATGAGGTGTTAACTTCCAATTGATTTACAAGGTTCTTTGTTTCATTTAGCAATCGGGCATTATCAAAGGAAATCGCCGCCAAATCAGCGAGTGTTTGCAGTATTTCTGCATCCTGCGTGCCAAAAGCCTTTGGCTGATCTGAATGCAAGTCCAACACTCCGATCACGTTGCCCCGTACCGCGAGAGGGAGCATCATTCTTGACCGTGTAATTGGGAAGTTTGGATCGCGAATAAAATTTGGGTCTTCAATATCAGATGTGATCTCAGCCCTGTTCAGCTCGACGACTTTATTGAGGGCGTTCCGCCGGTCTGATTCGACGCGAAACCCCTGGCCAATAAGCTGCTTGCCGATTGTGGAGGAGGCTGCCTGCAAAAATGCAATTTTTTTCTGTTCATCTAAAATGTACAGTCCAACATGATAGTACTCAAATTTTTCAGAAATTTGATCTGTCACCGCCCCCAATAGCATGGAAACATCCTGAATCTCGGCAATGGTTCTGGCAACAGTGGTTGATGTGCGCAATTGATTGGTTTGCGCTTCCAACTCTTCGGTGCGCTCGCGTACCTTGTTTTCCAATTGGCTTCGTTCGGCAATCAGGGTCTGGAACATACTTTGAGTCTGACCTACAATACGCGCAAATTCGTTTTTAAATCGAGCAATTGCAATGACAAGGATCACACTAAGTACGGAAAAATTCACTGTATACGCGATCCAGTCCAATGGCGTGGTGGTTGGCACGCCTGGCGCACTAAAATGATACTTTCCCAGTTGCTGCATGATTCCTATTGTTGCGAACGTAAAAATGCTGATGAACACAGCAAGGATGTCAATACGTTGATCGAATAGCAAGCCGGATAAGATGATCAATGCAACAAAAAATACGTTGCCATCAAGCCACGGCCCCCACGCGAGAATGGCGTTTGTTCCTATTGCGTAGATCATCAATAACAATATAATGGCGCGAGCCGTATATGGGGCTGGGAAAATAGTTACCAGGAACAGAACAGAATACAGGCTGATAAATAAAACAAGATCGTTTGATGTTGCGTTTGGCAGTGAGAATGCCAACAGGCCGAGTCCCAACACACAGGCCAGGCGTAGAATGATTAAGATAAATCCATTGCGCCAGCTTTTGTAATCAAAAGCCATTGACTGATGGTCCTGCCGCTGATCAGCTGCGTAAGATCGCAAATCACTATTCATCTTCTGTCCCCATTGAAACTTCGATTACCACTTCCGAGGCTTCGAGTGAGCGCCCGAGTTCACGAACGGTGGTTTGCAGGATATTGTCCATATTTGTGGATGCCCAAATCTTGGTGATGAGTTCATTTGCCAGTTTCTCACGAGCCGCAATGGATTGACTTTCCTCCACAAGGCGGGCATTTTCCAACGCAAGCGATGCTTGCGTTGTGATGGATTCGATCAAGGTTTTCTGCTCCGGACTCCATTCTGCAGAATTCTCAAGATAGACCTGTCCGATAATTTGATCCCTCAATACAAGCGGAATTTTAATCTCCTTGTTGTCGTCCGAGTCATTATCTCCAAGGGCATAATCCAATCTGCGATGGTCTGTGAGGGATTGCCAGGCTCCCTGAAGATATTGCCGTTGAGTGGCGCGCATTTCAGAAAGGCTTTGTTGTCCGCGCAAAAACAAGCGGGAGTTTTCAAGTGCGATAGCTATTTCATTAGCCATGTTCTGGTATGCTTCAATGTCTTGCGGAGAGAACGCGTTTGCTTTAGTTGCGTGCATTTCCAAAGCGCCCAGGACTGTATCGCCGACGATTAGCGGCATCGCGATTTGGGAGCGGGAATAAGGCAGCAGGGGATTGTCAGGACGGGCGGCTTTTGTCCCGGCTTCCTGGACGATATAAGCCTGCTTTGTACGTATTGCAACGCTGACCGCAGATTTTCCGTCGACATCCAAGCGGTACTTGTTTTCGCGCAATATCCTTCCAGCTTCGCCAGTTGCCTCTTTCAAATCGGCCCAATGTTCGGAGAGATCAAGCAGGAAGAAGGCGGTGTAATAGCAGTCAAATTCGACTTCAATGAGATGGGCAGCTTGTTTGAGAAGTTCATCCGGGTCTAGAATGGCAGTAACTGCGCGTCCGATTTTATTTATTTTTCCAAGTTGAACGGTTCGTTCGAATACTTTATTCTCCAGGTTCGTGCGTTCGTTTTTAAGATCGTTCAAAGTTATATCAATTTGTTTTTGCGATTCGAGAAACTCCTGCTCTAAACGTTGAAAACCAATAATAATGACAAGTCCAAACATGGAGAGGACCACCCCCGCGCTTACCCAATCATCTATTTTGGACGGCAATACAGATTGGTTTAGTGGGGTCACCCGCCCGCTTAACATGAGCCATCCAAATACTGAAAAGGTTAAGATATTTAGAATAAGAGCCGCGATTCCAGCGCGCGGCGAAAGCAGCATGGTTGAAAAAATGATTAAGCCCAGGAAGAAGAATAAACCATCTCCTAAAATGCCGTATAAAATTAATTCACTGATTCCAAGTACATAAATGCTAAGCAGAAATACGCTCATTCGTACCGCATATGAAAAGCGCACGATAGTAACAATTCCCGTTAATACATAGACGGTTATAAAGACTGCGTCAACGACCGTGCTGGCTGAACCCCTTAGCGCGGGAATTAATGCAATGCTTCCCAGTATTAGTACGCCGACCAGTAAGGGGATCGCGAATCGCTCGCGCCAATTTCTGTAAAACAAGCGCGTCGTTTCGGCTGAGTTTTTAGAAAGACGGCTTTCCATCATTGCTTATCTTCCTGTTTGGCGTCGCTCAACGGGTTGATTTGGATCTTTGCGTAGCGCGCGCCGGTGACTCTTGTCAGCTCGCTTGCCGTGGTCATTAAAATCGATTGAATGTCCGTTGATCTCCGAATATTGCTGGTCACTTCGAAGATTACGCGTTCACGCTCCGCCTGTAAACGGATCTGTTCCAGCAAACGGGCGTTTGCAATGATGGCCGCCAGACTTCCTCAAGCGTACCAATCATTTCCTCGTCGTTCTCAGTATAGTCGTCAATTTGCTCGCTTTCCACGTTCAAGACGCCCAGCAGCTCGTTTCGATAGATCAGTGGAACAGCTAGTTCTGAGCGTGTATTTGGGCTGGTTTGAATATAACGCGGATCTTCGATCACGTTTGACAGGCGAAGAGATCGCCTGTGCGCGGCAACCCAACCGGTCACTCCGCTTCCAATGGGGATCTGTAGAGTCATAATATCTTCAGCATATCCCATGGATGCTTTTACTTCAAGCATCTTCTTTTCACGGTCCGTAAGGAGGATCATGACTCGGTCGCCTCCAAGCGTAACTTGCAATCCTTTCACTGCGCTTTCCAGCGCTTCTTCGAGTGTTGTGCCAGATGCGGCGGTTGTGGTGATATGGTGCAGGAGTCTGTGTTGAGATAGATGTTCCTGGGTCTCGGCAAAGAGTTCTGTATTCACCACTGCTATGGCAAGTTGATCTGCAAGGATCTGCAGGCTTCGTAAATTATCTTCAGAAAATGCGTAAGCTTTGATACTTTGAATGTCCAGCACCCCAAGAATACGCTCTCCCACCTTTAGCGGAATGGCGGCTTCGGCACGGGTATCCGGAAGAATCGGATTTGCGTAGTACGTGGCGTCTTTCGTCGTGTCGTTCACGATGAGCTGTTCGCCATTGCTGCTTACAAAGCCGACAATGGATTTTGAGCCGATCGCGATCTTATAGCCAGCGCGTTTCATTTGCGCCCCGGCCTCGCCACTCGCCTCGCGGATCATTGCGAATTCTCCTGACAGGTCGCGTAAAAAGATGGCTGCGTGATAGAACTCAAATCTTTCACGAATGAAGTTGACGGATTTTATCAATAGCTCATCCAGGTTTAGCGAACCGCTAATATCGCGCGCGATTTCTGCCGCAGTTTCCAGTTGCAACGCTTTCCGCTGGCTTTCATCCAGTAACCGAACATTATTGATCACCCCTGCCACTTGACCCGCAAGGGTGGTGAAAAATTTCAAGTTGGATTTATCAAAGGCATGCTCTTTTCATTGTCCTGGATGATCAATGCGCCGATGGGCTTGTTTTGAACGAACATGGGTGCGCCCATCCAGGACTGTGGGAGTTTGCCTGACACTTTGGCTCCTAGGTCAAGCGCTTTGCGTTCCACATCTTCCACGAGCATTAATGGCTGTTTTGTGTTTAGTAAGATCGAGGTCAAACCTTCTCCAAGTGGGAAGGATTCTATCGATGTGGTCTGACCATCTTCATAACTGAACGGGATGCTGATTGTGTTGCTTACTTCATCGTACAAAGCGACGATTAAGCTGAACTTGCCAATGATTTGATGGATCTTGGCAAGCAGTGCTTGAAAAAAACTTTGAAGGTCTGATGTTTCTGAAATTAATTCATTGATGGATGCCAGCGATTCCATTTCGCTAAGGTGCCGTTCTGTTTTTTGGATCGCGTCTGCTTTTTCGAGTGTGATCGAGATTAGGTCCGCCAGGTTTCCATATGGTTGTATGGAAGCGCTGGTGATCACCCGTTTTCTTGACCCAAGCATGATGATAGCCATCAAGGTATCATGTTTTCGGATCGGCAGGAATGCGATATGATCTAATTCCATTTTATTAAGAATGTTGGTGAATGGTCTCGGAATATTGAGCTGTCTTGTTTCAGTTATAACGGTACTGCGTGACAGGTAATCATTAATTTCATCAATATTCGCATTGATATACTTTGGCAATCCGGGAATGGGTGATTGTGCTCTGGTCGAGTCGGCTGACGAGATGATTTCAAGTTGACCATCTTCTGTTGTACGGAAAACAATGACGGGGTAGGGGGCTTGTTCGACGATTTGCCCGCCTATTCTTAATATCTCGGTTTCGCTGACCGCTTTGCTATCAAACGGCTTGAGCGATAGAGCCTTTCAAGTTCTTCAAAATTGATGTGGCTGGTTTCGACGAGGCCGATCGTTTGTATCGACGCAGCGATCTGGCTAGCCAGAGTGCGAAGCATGACAAGGGTTTCAGTCCCTGTGAAAGCGCCTTCCTTTATGCTTTGTACATCCAATGCCCCCAGCACCAAATTCCCGATCGAGATGGGAACGCAGGCTTCGGAGCGGGTCTCTGGAAGCAGTTCGCTCTTCAAGTGAAGCGGATCAACCAAAATATCAGAAGCAACTCGCGGCTGATTATTTGCGCTTACCCAGCCGACGATGGATTCTGATCCAACTTCCAATCTGTATTTTTATCAATCAGTCCTTCGGTAGCGGATCCAAAGCCCGGCTTTGAACTCTATATATCTTCCGCCACGATCCATCAGGAAAATACTCGCTTGATAAAATTCAAATTGTTTAACGAGTAATTCTGCTGTTTTGGCGAGCATTTCGTCAAGGTCGGATATGGTTGTGATGTTTTGGGCCACCTCTGCAGCAGTGCGGATCTGCCGTGTACGCTCATCCACTTTTTCTTCCAAGGAGCGATACGTGCTGCTGAGTTCCTCTGCCATGTTGTTGAAAGAGTCTGCGAGCAAGCCGACTTCGTCTTCGCTCAAAACTTTCGCTCGTTGATCCCAATCTCCTTCGGCAAATTTGCTGGTGATTTCAGATAATGAGCGTAGTGGTCTGATAATTCTATTAACTCCCCAAGCTCAATACGACGCCGGTTGCGGCCAATGTTCCCAAAACAAGGAGAATGGTGAACGGGGCGAGACTTGCTATTTGACCATAAATATCAGCCGCATTTACTTCAAGGACAATGCCTGTCTGCATTGACGGAAACCATTGAAGTTGTGCCAGCACTGCATCACCATTGGGCGCAGTTGTGTCCATTGATTCAGGCTGTGCCTGCTGTGTAAACATTAACTCGGTCAGTTTTGATTTAAGTTCGCTGCTGGGGGACGAGGAGTTGACAAGGGTGAACTCCATGGTGTTTGGGTTGACGTAGATAAATTGGTCGGTTGAAAGAAGAAAATAAGTGCTTGCGAGTGGAGATATACCGTTGAGAGGCTGAATTAGTTCCAGTAGGTTATTTTTTCCGTGATCCCCACTAACGCACCAAGTGTTGAACCTCCACCGGCTGTTTGATAGTTCAATGCGGTAACAAGTAAGAAATGATCTTCGTAAATCGGCGATAGCCCGTATAACGCACTCGAATGATTCTCTTCTACCGGATTGAAAATATTCGAAATTATCGATTTCCTCAGCCAGCTCTCGTTACTTGCCAGTTTGATATTTCCTTTTGTCCATTAAAAGAATTGATCGAATACAGGGTGCCTTCCTGTGTATTCATCCTTTGAAATTCTTTAATGAAGTCGTTTTGGATGACGTCAAACTGGTCGTTCATCGGATTTGCGTGTAATCCAAGTTCGATCAGAGCCCTAAAGTCCTCATTTTCAATCTGATTTGCAAGCAGAGCTTCTCTTTGTTTGATTTCGCGATCTATTAACTTAAGTTGATTAGTTAAAAGGTTTTGTGATTGTGTAATTGCTTGTTCCCGCAGAAGTCCTCGCGCACGAAAATACGCCATTCCAGCCATTAAGGCAAGTGGAATAAAAGTAAATATAAGGAGCGTTCTTACAAGCGTGCCTGTCAGACTGCCCTTAAATCTTTTTTGCTGGCTATGGCTTTTTCATTTGTTCAGGGCTGGCCTCAGCCGTTACTGCAATAATGGGTACTGTTTTGGAATCGCTCAGAAGCGCGGATCTTTTTCAGCGCGCCATAACCATCTTCATAGGGAAGACGAATGTCCATCAGGATCAGATCAAGGCGTGGAAGGGTGTCTGCATACTCGACGACCTCATATCCCGAAGTTTTCCATTCACAATGGATTCCCAGATAACCGAGCATACGTGCGATCAACACGAAATTTGAAACATTATCTTCCACTACCAATACTGCCGTCGTTAGGAATATTTGGCTTACGGATTGGCTGCGTGTCAGAAACAGCAGGTGTTTCATCAGACATTGTTGCTCCTTATCATAAATCGTTCAATCTGCTGGGCAAGGGTGTCAACATCGATCGGCTTTTGTATATAACCATTGCATCCCGCTTGAAGTGATTTTTCGCGATCTCCGCGCATAACATTCGCAGTTACCGCCACAATGGGAATTGTTGAAAATTTTTCAATTGCCTTGATTTTGGAAGTTAATATATAACCATCCATATCAGGCATGTTGATGTCCATCAAGATCAGATCAATCTCTCCGCCCTCAAGTTTTTCCAATGCTTGCTTTGCGTTAATCGCTTCTATTACAGAATAGCCTTCCGGAGTTAAGCACCCTGCGTACCAAGCTTCTGTTGTCTGGATTGTCTTCAACATATAAGATGTTGCCTTTATCTAGATTTGGCATCATGGCGGACTTTCTCCGTATTGAATTCTACTTGTTAGGTAAAAGCACCCGCATAACAGCAACCTTACAAAACCTTTTATAAAAAATCGAGGCTGCCTCGCCTCGATTTAACTTGAGCGGGTGATGAGATTCGAACTCACGATATCTTGCTTGGGAAGCAAGCGTTCTGTGTTTCCGCGGAAGGTTGGCCCAATTATAAATCACATTCTAGGAATGATACGGTTTGGGCAAAAAGTCGCGAAAGTGGCGGTGAGAGGATGCAATAATTAGGGGGTTGGAGGCTCTCCGCCTGGTCAGAATAGCGCTTGCCGCGCTTGTAGACGTTGGTATAGGACGATTAAAAAACCTACTTGAGAATATTTTGTTCTACAGTGGAGATCGGGAGATACTTTCGCATCGATTCCAGTTTGAGGGTGCGGGTGTAGCGTTGGATCATTGCGCTGTTGGACCAGCGTCCGCCTTCCATGATGATGCGCTCTGGCGCCCCGGCTTCGGTGGCGAGGACGGCGAAGGATCGGCGGAGGTCGTGGGGTGAGAGTTTGATGTTAATCTTTTTGCCCCACTCTTTGACGATCGTGTTTAGACCTTCGGGGGTTAGCTTTTGGCCTGTTTGAATGTTGCAAAACAGTTCACCTTTGGGGTTGATGGTTTTCCTAAAATCTTTCCATCGTTCGATATAGGCGGCGGTTTCATCGCTGAAGACGGCTGCCCGCCATTGTCCGCCTTTGACGATCACCTGCAGGGATTTGTGCTCGGTGTCCGTGTCCGCTTGCTGGAGTCTGCATAGTTCGGAACATCTGAGGCCGGTGTCAAGCGCAAGGGCGGCGATCGCCAGATCACGCGCTCCCTTTTTGGTTTGGGTGTTGAACGAAGCGAGAAGGATCTTTACGGTTTCGATGGACAAAGCGCGTTGCGGCTTGCCCGCGATGCGTTTGAGGCGAGCGGCAAGGGCGGGATGGTTTATCCCGTATGCCCAGGCTAAATATTTTTGCGAGGCTGCCAGGGCAACACATGAACGCGCATTTCCCCAATTTTGTGAATTTATAAATTCGAGCAAGGTTGTAGCTGTAAGACTTTGAGGCTCGTGGTTGATCAGCCTGCGAAGTATGTCCGTGTAGGTGCGTTTGGTGGTCTCCGCGTAGGGGTGCGAAGATAGGAAGTTTTCGATCGAGATGTCCATCCGAATTTCTCCTTCAATAAAGTGTAATGATCGGGTGGGGTGTGAAGTACTCTCCCGTTTATTCCTGCCGTTGACGCGGCGGGTTATACAGATCCTCGAAAGGTGGTGATGCTTATTTAGTTTGTAAGGTTTTACCCTGCCATGTGATAGACCACGAATCGACGCACATGGCAGGGCTGGAGCGCCCGTGTTAACGGTCCGCTTTTGTATTCTAACGAATTTTTGAAAAAACAAGGAGAGTACAGAACATGAGTAGTTTAAGTGATTATGACGGAAAGTTTGAAAAGAATCGAGATACCGCGCGTGGTTTTTCGACGGCTGTTTATATCGGCGGAGTGATCGCGGCTTCGATGTTGTTCATTAGTTTCATCCTGCTGGCTTTTCCGGCGGACGCGTATTTTACGCGGACGGTGATGACGGTGGCGGGCGTGATGGTCGGCGGTTCGATGCTGGCGTTTCCGTATGCGCTGCACCATTGGGCGATCACAAAGGATCATCGGAAAGTGACAACGGTTCTGTATTACGTGGAGATGGCGATCATCTGCGTTAATACGGTGGTCTCGTTCGTTTCGATGCTGGCGAAGTACAGCAATTACGACGCGCCTGAATGGGTCGTGCTGTATGAGCCGTTCTCGGTGGCTTCGATCATTTACACGATCTTTGCATGGGGTACGGTCTTTCTGCTTGACCCTGATCATAAATTGCAGGCAGATGAACGGGATGCCGATGCGCGGTTCGCAAAGAAGCTGGCAAGCAAGCGTGAGGCGTTCATCGATTCAGTCGAGGGGGAGGATGTGATCGCCGCCATCGCGACCGAGGATGTGCGGGAGCGGTATTCGCCCGAACGCTATCGCAAGACGCCGAAACATTTTGGGTCCGGGCAGGCTTCCATTCCCGCGCCCGCCCCGTTTGTCACGAAGGAAGCGAAAGTCCCTTTGGGGCAATTGGACGAGGGCGAGAGTTAACGGGTCGTCGTCCAAAGATCAAGAAACAATGCCGCTGCGGTGAGCCGTTTGTGACCACACAGGAAAAGACCAAGTATTGTTGTGATGCTCACAGGCTGTTTTACTGGCGGCTGGATCGCACCCTTGCCCAAAAACAGGGCAGGGCTGTGGAAAATGAAACGACACGTGTCGTTCCAAACTAGAAGATCGGGGCGTGGATGGTATCCACGCCCCGGAAGGAGGTAATCCATGCCTGAGTTGAGCGGTAAGACGAATGGGATCGAATGGTCCATTGATTTGAGGCGCACGCCGAATGGGACTTATCACGCGCTGGTGAAGGTGGGAACGTCGAGCGCGGTGAGTGAAGATCATTTGACGAAGGAAGAAGCCAAGGAAGACGGTTGTTCGATGATGGCGGATATGCTTGATGAAGTGGAGGGACGGATCAATGCTTAAGATGCATATCGCCGCAACTTTTTATAGGTAGGTGCAAAATGGCTAAACGAGTTGTAGTATCCATCAATGAAATGTATCGAAGGCGGGCTGTGAATTGGGAGTGGCATTACCAGAGTAGAGGGATCGCCCAAACTTATTCGCAGGAAGACCGTGAGAAGGTGATCCGCATTATCAGCCATGAGGTGCCAGCGCCTGTGATGCGTTTGGACGGCGCGATCATGGATGGAATCGCGAACCTGCGCGGCACGTCGAAGGCGCTGCATTATTTGCTGTTGAGCAATATGGAGCGGAGCATGATGTGCGTATGGTATTGGTCAGAGGCAGGGTGGATGGAATTGGTGCGTGAATTTCAAGGGCTGCCTGATATTTACGAGGATCACTACTATGCGTATGACGCAGAATTGGACGCGGTGCGGTTTCTGCCTATGTGCGTGTATCCAAGAAGGGGCAGGAAACACGATCATGCGGTTGCTTTGAGTTGCGTATGTAAAAATTAAATAATGGGGGAACAAAGGGGGAACTACAGGGGAACCAGGGCGTTTCCCCTTTTGGCGGTTGATCGGAATGGTCGAGGCTGGAGGCTGCCCTTTTGTGTAGAGAGTTTCCCCCGACTTCCCCTTGACTTCCCCTTTTTCGAAAGGGGAAGTCTCGCACTTATTTTTTTTGACTTTCTTCATTACGCAACATTTTTAGGATTTGGGAGTTGAACTTTGCCCTACTGCTACTACGAAGGATGAAAGGATTAATTATGAATGATGAAGGATTAAGTGTGTGAGTGTCAAGTGTGTGAGAGTGTCAAGTGTTTGAGTGTCAAGTGTTTGAGTGTCAAGTATCAGGTGTGGTGTGTCCCCGCTTCGCGTACCGCTGGCGCGGGTATTTGGGGGAGGGAGGTCTCGATACGCCCCGCGAGAAGATGCGGGGCTACTCGACCACCAAATAAGTAGGTTGGTAAGAGGTTTACCAGTGGTGTTGTGATGCGTAGTGAGGCGAAGGACGCAAAGATATTGGGGAAGGTGCGGGGCGGGCTTTACCGCGCTTATGAGCGATTGGGGACGTGGCGCAAGGTGGCGGCGGAGTTGGGGATCAATCATGCGTATGTTTTGATGGTGATGAAAGTATCGGCGACTCAGGTCGCCGTCGAATCCCGTCGAATGTGGAGGTGCGGGCGGCGTTGGGGTTTCCGCGGGTGATGCCTTCGGAGAGGAAGGTGCGGGTTAAGAGGATCATCCCTGTGATGGGGTCGGAGGGTTGGGAGAGGGTGTTCTTTAAGAGGTTGAGGCCGAGGAGGTGGAAAGTGGAAAGGATGAATGATGATTGATGATTGATGATTGATGATTGATGATTGAGTGTCATGTGTCAGGTGGTTGAGTGTGGAAGTGTCAAGTGTCAAGTGTCGAAGTGTCGAGTGTCAGGTGGGTCTCGGTACGCCGCAAGGTCTCGATACGCTGCAAAGTGCAAGAACGCGGCTACTCGACCACCGTGCAAGAGCGCGGCTACTCGACCACCGATATTTAGGGGAAGGAGGACTCGAGGTGTGAATAGGATTGAGGAGTTGCTGGGGATGCTTGGTTGTGATGATGTGGCGGAGGCGGTGAGGAATTTGGAAGCCGAGCGCCAGGGTATGCGCGAGCTGCATGACGAGAATACCGCATTGAGGATCTACAATCGGCGGTTGAGGCTGGTGGTGGATTATGCGCTGCAGGTGTTTGATGTTTGTGAGCGCGACCTGGCGTTGTTCATTACGCCGAAGGCGCGGGAGATGATCACGAAGAGCAGGGAACAGATACGGGCGGCGGAGAAGGCGAGGCGGTGGGAGTAGGAATGCAGCGGGTCAGAGACCCGCTGCAAACGTGGAATGGGAATTATAGGATTGCCCATTTTGATATTTTATTATTGAACATACCAAAGTTTTATTTCTCCATCAATGGATGCTGTGAAAAAAAAGCTTCCGTTAGCGGAGTATTGTATGATATTAATATCTGTTTGATGCGCATGCAGGCGAAATGGGGGCACATCAGGTTGATTTGTGGATATGTCCATCCAGCCATTCTCGCTTTTTGTTACGACATAATCTCCTGGCCCAAGATTAGAATCTAAACTTTCGTCATCACTAGTTGATTTAAAACTAATTATTCGCCTGACCCCATTTTCCTTGGAAAATTCCATCTCATATTTAAGAAAACCATAATAAACATTCCTCTCGAATGAAGTCCAGTTGTTTAAGTCATAAAGAGAACAATAATAGTTATTATTATTTGTAGATTCGCGAGTAAAGTGTAAATGCCCTCCCGGTAAAACATCAATCCAGTTTATATAAACTGCAGAGTTTTCAAATTTTTCGATTAGCGGGTCACGGTTCTCCAACAGGTCAAACACGATCCATGCGCCCAGATGACAATCTTCAAAGGGGGATAGTGTTAATACGATAAGCCAGCGGTCATCAATAAGATCCATCTTATTTAAGTATGGATGTGATCCAATGTTTTTTGATACCAACCGAATAAGATTATCAGGTTTTATTGATGTAAATGGTACGGGCTGATAACGACTCTGTACAAATTTTTCTGTAGCAGCATCGAATGGCAACCTTCGCGCACTTTCACGTTGATGCCATTCTTCCATGCGTCTACTATGTTCTTTATTGTCAGCCCTTCTTTTATCTTCCAAAGCTTTTGCCATCTTTTGTTTCTGCTCGCTGTCTTTTTTTGTGCGATTCCTATTAATTACGAACGCTAGAATAGTCCAAATAAAAACAATGGAAAATAAAAATACTGCGGTCGAAGTCATTGTGTTTTCTCTCCTTATTAAGGGTGTCAAGTGTTGATGTGTCAAGTATCGGGTATTGGAGTGTCAAGTGTCAGGGGTCAGATGGAGAGCGGGCGCGGGGATGGATTTTGAGATTTCGATCCATGAGCGCATCTGTTCAGCGGTTAGCGTTTGAGCCTTTTGTTTGGATCGTTTTTCTGCCAATTAAAGGGACTTTTGAAACGAGTTAAGAACCAAACGCTTTGGGAATATATAAGTATTGATCTCCCTTTCGACCCAAGCGTTCCAGTTTGCCTCTGGTGTTGGATCTATTTGCATGTCTGTTAATTTACGTTTCTGATCTGCCCCGGTCGGATTGCCAATGACAACTTGAGGCTGCGCAGAAAGTTCAACGACCTGAGCTTTGAGGAGTATTGCAGTATTAATCAAGATATTATTTCCGGTTTTCAGTTTGCCTATCAATGCAATCCGACAGTTTGACATGGGTGGAAGGTCTTTTCCTTTTGGCTTAATGCCTGGTAGAACCAGCCAAAGCATGACAACCAAAACCAGAAATGCAAACACAGATACGATGGCGTGGTACAAGTTTGGTTCCCTGACCAACACCAGACTGGCTATTCCATAAATTATGAGAGCTAAAACGCACACCAAGGCAAGCGGATCTCTGATTACGGTAACGAGTTCTTTCAGTTCTTTTAGCGATTTCATCATATTTTCTCCACTATGGTTTTTGGTTAATCATCTTTTTTGCGGGAGGCGGGCGGAGGAGAAGGGCGGGCGCAGCAATGCAGCGCCCCTACGGTTTATAACGGTTCTTCGCTGTCTGTAATATATTTTCCTTGATCATCGCCGACTTTTCTTTCAAAATTTTCGGGATTTTCCAAGCCGCCTAATTGCGCGATCTTTTGTTCAATCTGACTTAAGTATGGTGTCCAATTATCTTTGACTTGTTTGGTGGTGTAGTGCAAGGCGCGCCAGTCATCCAGTTCCATGTCGTTGCGACGCCAGGTGTCATAATCAATTTTTGCTTTTGAGTCATGGTGATAGGTGTAGCCGTCCGTTTCGATCGCAAGTTTGCCATTGTTGCAAAAGATGGCGAAGTCTAGAAAATATTTCTTTTCCTGAATGACGACCTTCCATTGGCGTTCTGCGAGTATGCCAATATATTTCAGCGCGTTCCATAATCTATTTTCAAGCGGACTGTCATCGAATAGGTCGTTGATTTGCGAGGCAGTTTCAAATTTCTCGAAGGTGGTGGGGATAAAGATGAGGCGGCGCGGGCGGTAACTGACAATCGGCGCAGGTCTTGTTTGCAGTTCTTCCAGTTGTATGCGATAGTATAATTTTTTGGCTTTCGCGGCGTTCTGTTCGTCGCCTGGGAATAATTCTTTGCGCGGAACGATCTCTATTTTCTGCACTTCCCCGAAGTGACGAATTTTGTAGGCTTCTTGATCGCCGAATACTTTGCCCTGATAAAATGCGAGCGCTTTAGGCGGCCAGCGTTTGGGAGCACTTTCGACTGGAATGTGATACCAGCCCTCGGTGCGTAAAATATCGAGAGCTGATTTTTTTGGTAATAAAGCAACAAGAAGTTCTTTGTTTTCTTTTTTACGCGGCATTATTTATCTTCCTAAACTCTTCCATCGCGGTGGATTTGACTTCTTCAGCGACGAGGGGGAACCCTTCGTCGCGGCTCCCCCTGCGGGGACTTCGCAAGGTAGACGCGAACAGGATGTGGGCAAATTCGCTTTCGGTGAGACCGCAGGGGGGCGATCATGCCGTCCAGTTCTTACTCCCTTGAGACCTGATAGTTTTTTTAACCCGACGGGTCTTTGAGCAAAGAGCGTTTCACAAGACTCCTTCCGCTGTGTAATTATTTCCCATCATCCCAGTGGCCAGAGTGGCGATGTTTCCTTGAGACTGCTATCATCACTGCCAACGAAGGGAGGATAAAAGCACTGCCGTTACATAGTTGTTCCAGAAAGCCGATTGCCTGCTGTTCGAACCAGTCTGCCAGTTGTTTTTGAAAATCTTCCCACCATTGATCGAACCAGTCTGCCAGTTTTTTAGTTTGCTCATCCCGCCATTCCTTGATCTGGCGTTGGATGGCTTCGTTTTGTTTGTCCCACCATTTGCCCAGATTTATTATAAAATCATCCCAGGCTTTTTTTGCCGCATTGGTTTCTTCAAAGACGATAAAAACGGGACGTTCCGTCAAGTCAACATTAACGGAATTGGAAACTACTATAAGTTCGTTTCCTGTCGTATCGGAAATATCGGCAGCGTCTGCTTGATAGACGCGGACAGATTCAGTTGGGATGTTTTGTATGGAGACCGTGCGGGGGGCGTCGCCGCCGCGGGCTTTCCATGCAACGATGATGGTTTTTCCATTGTTCTTGAAACGATATTCGTATGCGTCGTCGTCTGCCGCGCCTCCCTTGTCATTTTGACCCTGCACCTGTCCAAGCGCCTCCCCGCCATTCAGCAAAATGGACAGGTTGCGCAGGGCTTGTTTGCCATTGTTGCCTAATCTGAAATCCTCATTCGTAGCAAGCGGATGTTCTATCTGGGTGTACCAAAAGATTTTATCGATTCCGTTTTCCGATAATAGCGGAACGTAGGTGCGTACCAGATAATCTGCTTCAATCACGTCTGTTGAGGTATCGCGTTCCGCAGCACGGCTCGCTAGCCAACTTTCGTTCCAGCCTATTTCTGTGACCCAGATAGGTTTGGAGCCAAATTTGTTTGCCAGATCTCGCGCTTCGCGCATTTCGCCGATTAGGTTGCGGGTCGCCGTCATCCCTTCCATGCATGCGCCAGTATTGGGATCATGGGCTTTGCCGCGTTGTATGAAAGCCTCAGGGTTGGTGTCCCAATATGGATGAAAACCAATCGCGTCAAACGAATTCCACGCGCCGAGATCATGAAGTTGCCCCAGATAAACAAAAGGATTGGTGGCGCAATCGCTGTCGGTAATTGTTACCAGTCCCCCCAATATGATTATGTCGTTGGGATCTTTTTGTTTGATAATTCTGTAAGCGGGTTGCAAAATGCGCTCATAATAAAATGCGGGGTCGGGGTCAACTTTTCCATCCAGCGTTGGGCTGACTACCTTGCCCCAAAACATGCGCGAATTCATTTCGTTATTAATCTCCCAGGCACTAACCTGATCGCCAAACGTGTTAACTGCCCACGTGACGTACTCCTCCCATTGCTGCTGAAATTCATCGGGAGTGGGAATATAGTTTCCCCTGCCACGTGGAGCCATGTAACCCGCGCGGGCACCAAGGATAAAAACAACTTGAATATCACGTTTGGCAGATTCAGTTAATAACATGTTGTAATCGCGCAGTGCGTAAATACCCGAACCATAGTCGAACGGGTAGGTGGTCTGAAAGTTTCCTCGCGTCCCTTCCACTTCCTCCCACGGCAAATCTTCGCGTGACCAGTGAACGCCCATCCATTGCTGTTCGTCGAGCGCGGCAGACAGCCCTGTAGTGCCTACTCGCAGGTGTGTTCCCGAGCCGATTCCAAATCCGTCAATCTTTTTTGAATCAGCCTGTGCCGCTGACGAAAATTGCGCCAGTAGAATCATTGCCAGAATGAGAACAGACAATTTAAATTGAAAGTGTTTCATGGCTCTCTCCTTTATATCTTGTTATATGATCTTTTGTCCGCAGGAGTAATATCAGCCGCCCAACCCTCCCCCATTTTCTTGAATTCCCCCATCGCACGCGCCTTGACATCCTTCGCGACCAGCGGGAAAGCAGACAGTATATGCGGGAACTCTCTTTCGGTGAGTGCGGGCGAGACGAGTTTTTGAGGTTCAAGTGTCAAGTGGGGGAAGGGCTAAGATTCTTTCGACCCATTTGTTCATCACAACTCTCCTATCAAGGCCTGAACAACCTGTCGATAAAACTCAATGGAAGCACATTACCAAGCTACGATGCGCACGCAACAACTTAACAGAAAAAAAACGCCAGACAAGGCAGCCATTCGGCATTAATCTCAAATGTATAAAAAATTAACCCAAGAACTCAGACAAGTAATGTGGTATTTCCCTTTTATATTTTTCGGTAGAAACACGAGTATGGCCCAAATACTCATACTCAAAATCATCATACTCCTCTTCTTTTTCCTCCACATAAATTAATAACTCAGCAAGACTCAATATTTTTTCTTTATTCCTTTGGCTGAAGTTTTTTGATCGAAAAATCATTCTTATAAGCTCTACAAGGTCAAATCGCAGTTTAACTGATTCACGAGGACGCCAATCATAAACGGCAATAAGTTGTGGTAAATATTTAACTATGTAATCAACAACTTGATCTGCCCGTGAGTGACCAGCTATTGCCTTCGCCACAATTAATTTTTGCCCAGCAGCCTCAGATGTATTGCTAAAATAAACGTTCAAATTCAAAAGAGCCCTTTGGCTTCTGTCTGTGTCCGACAGAATAATATCAATAATCGTATCAATACTCGGTTATCAGGCGATAAATAAAACGACTTCCACGCATATTCCATCTCGACTGGATCTCCTTCCTGGTAAATCTTCCATAACATTGGAAATATTTGTTCCAACCTGCAAGGAAATTTTGAAATTGCAACCAGGGCGCTTTGGCGAACAATTGAGCTAGAGTCGACTAATGAAGTATAGATAAACTCCAGTACGCTTGCATCGTTGAGGTTTTCCCGCCGTTCTTCGACCACCCTGATTATTGATGCGCGTTTATATGGATTAGGGCTTTGATATGTTTCTTTGTAAATTTGAAATGCTTTATTTCCCATTAAGTAATATAAAGTTAGAGCCAAATCACCGCCTAATTTAGTGGGTTCTTGATTTCGATAGGTCACGATTAAGCTGTCGATCATTTCCTGAGGGACCGTCACTTCTCTAGATCTCAGAAAGGATGCCGCTTGGGCTGAGACATAACCATCATTATGGTTTAATAAAGATATTAATACTGGATTACCAATAGCTTTATCCATTTGAACAATTGTAATAACCACCTCATAGGGATGCTTATTAATATTTTCCAATAATCTTGGCACGATTTTATCTCCAAAAAATGCAAGGGCAATGGCTGCCGACCTCCGATTGACCTCATCGTTAAGAAAAATTTCAAACAATGGTTCTATCGCCATATCTCCAATTTGATAAAAAAGCGGTCTTGTAAAATAAATTAATTCGCCGTCCGCATTCGAAGTATTTTTTTCTTTAATGAAGGTGAGCAAGAAATTCATGATTTTTGGGTTGTTGCTATTTACTAATTTGGAATATGCCAATTTATCATTCGCCTTAGCCAATCTGAGAAGGTGCTTAACCCCATCGTACGATTCACTTAATTGATCGTAAGAAGTGTTCTTGTAAGAAGAAGAGTTTTCATGAGCATTTTTAGCGACAGCATTTACCGTTTGAAAAAGAAGATAGACACCTAGCAGGACAGAAATCCCAAAACAACATAATATGAATGTATTCATTCTGCTCTCCTTTGAAAAAGTTTTTCAATACTGCCTTATTATGATTAATTTATTTGAAAATACCATTTGTACAGAATGGGGCATTATATTTTAGGCGGGAAAGAAAACTGTGATAGCCGAACACGTATAAAAATAACGATCTCATTTCTGCACATTTGCAATTATGATATCTTGCTGAATTGGCTGAGAGGGGGCAGCAGTGCTGTGCCCCTACATTATTTTGATTTTTTTTTCTGCAAGGAGAAGAAATTTTTGAAGGTATCAATAAAGGAGGAATTATTTTTTTTGGGTTTACCAGGAGCGGGGGTTCGAATTTTTTTAAGTTTATGCCTAAGAGACATACGCTTAAACAATGGATAGGTATTGATCTCCCTTTCGACCCAATCGTTCCATTTTGTCTCGGATGTCGGGGTTATATGTTTTTCTGATAATTTTCGCTGCTGGTCTTTTCTGATCACATCAGCAATTACAACATTGGGATTGGCATTAAGATTGACGACATAGGCCTGCATGAGTTTGGCTGTATTTTCCAGGACCTTTATGTCGGTTTTCAGGTCGCCGAGGAAGGTAATTTTGCAGTTTAGCATGGGTGGAAGATCTTTTTCTTGTGACTTCGTGCCCGGGATGACCAACCAAAGCATAAAAATAAAAGCGCCAAACGCAAGCGCGGAGGTGATGATGTCATAAATGGTTGGATCTTTGGCCAAGACAAGGCTGGTTATTTGATAAATTAGGAAAGCCAAAATTAACACGAGGGCGAGGATGCCCTTCAATTCCTTAAGGATTACTTTTAGGTATTTTAGCCATGTCATCATATTTTCTCCATTATGATTTTTGGTTGTCAATCTTTTTTGGAACGGTATTATTTAGGCGGGCGGGAGCGGGCGCGGGTAGAGGGCGGGCGCGTCACGACGCGCCCCTACCTATGATTCTAATTTGGTTTGTACTTGTGATAATTCTTTTTTTGTTTTTTCAAGATCGCGTCTGACCTGGATCAATTCGGAAATACGGAGGATGTATTTTTGAAGGGCGATGGCTCTATTGGTTTTTTGGTCCAAGCCTTTGAGAAGGTCTTCGGTTTTATTTTGCAGGGTAAGAAAATCCTGCTCTTGAAATTGCTGGGAGACGATTTCTTTGAAGTTGGACTGCTCTGTTGGAGGCCCTTTAAATAAGGTTGCAAAAAAGCCAGAATTTCCGTGGAATTTATTTCTGATGATGTCATTGAATTGGGATTCAATACGAACATAGTCGTCTTGAGTCAAGGGGTATTTATTATCTTCCCAGTACAGGTTATATGTGTAGACTTGAAAGCTGGAAATCATGTGTAGTAATTTTTCCTCGCGCGAAAGCAATGAGGATTGATCTTCTTTGAGGCGGCTCAGTTTCATTTCCAATGCAATGGCGGTTGTGTCGGCATTAATGTTTTGCAAGTTCTCCGTGACGATCTGCAGTGCGCTGATCGATTCGTTCTGGATCAAGGATAATAATGACTTACAGTAGTTGCAGGTCAGTTTTGTGAGGTTTTGCGGTATTGATAATACGGCGCCGCAATTTGGGCAGGATAGTGAGATGAGTTGTGATTTTTCCATGATGGTCCTCTGAGGGGGTCAAGTGTCAGGTGTTGGAGGGTCAAGTGTCAAGTGTCAAGTGATTGAGTGTCAAGTGTCAAGTGTCAAGTGATTGAGTGTCACGTGTCGAGTGTCAGGTGGGCGGGGGAAATTAAAGGGGAATTGACCAGTGGGATTTAGGGGCGTTGGGTCCGTGCAGGTATTGCCAACGGTTAATGTATTCGTGTGCGTCGCCTTCCTCACTTAAATCCAGAAAGAAGGTGTTGTCTATGTAGACTTCGTGGTAAATGGGAAAGGACTTTTCTGGAAACTGCTGTTTGAAATCTGCCTCAAGGATATATCTGTTTCCATAGTAATGTTGGGCAATTTGGGAGGCAAAAATATAGCGGATGCTTTTATATTGCCTGATGTATTTTTCGTGTCTGGTCTCATTTTTGTTACTAAAGATCTTTGTTAAAAGCCAGAACGGAAAAAACAAATAAAAGAAAAAGATCAGCATTGGCAACATTAAGATCGTCAGCAGGGTATCGAGGCGGTAATATCTATTCAATTCTTTTTTGACGCAAACGTCGCAAACAACTATCACATCAAAATCTGTCGCGAAAAACGAAGTGCGGGTCTTTACCTTTTGTGACTTATGGGTACTTCTTTCTGCGCTGATCAGTGAGATTGACCAGTCTCCGATGGCAATATTGGTTGGGGGGTCGTTGGTGAGCCTGTTGCAGATATCGCAATTGTGAGGGCCTTTGGCGCCAAGGGATCGCTTGGCGCTTTTGCGGTGTGGAACCACTTCGGTTGCATTTTGGATAACGCTGGGGAGAAAAAAAGCTGCGGCGACCCATAAAACGCCAGCGAACATCATAGCTAGACATAAAAGGGATATGATCTGTACCCAGGTGTTGGGGCTTATGTGCATTTGTGTATCCTTGAATTGAGTGTCAGGTGTTAGAGGGTCAAGTGGTGGAGTGTCAGGTGTTTGAGTGTTTGAGGGTCAAGTGCCAGGTGTTGTAGTGTCAGGTGTGCGGGTGGCGGGGGTTATGAAATTCGCTTGGTTTTTCTTATCCACCAACGGCCAATGAGGAGGAGAAGTGAGAGAAATAAAAGACCGTCCAACAAGGCGGGAGATATTGGAATGAGGATGCCGATCTTTTGAGGGGTTGTGTTTGTGATGGCCATTGAGATTTGAAATAGAGCGCCAAAGACCAAGCCCAAGATACTGTAGTTTGCAATGTCACCATATTTTTTGAGTGGTGTTTTTGAGAATGCGCCAAGGAATAGGATGAGACTTCCGATCACGCTAAAAATTGCGAGCAGATCGTTTATGGACATTCCGATCAGTGCGAAGAAGCCGATTAGTTGCAAGTTTTCCTCTTTGGTACGGTTTATGAATTTATTATTCTTTGGATGGTGCGGGCACAGAAGAAGAGCGGGCGCAGCAGTGCTGCGCCCCTACGGGGATGAAATTTTATTTCTTTTCGAGTTCGACAAAACAGTAGCCTTCCATAAAGTAACCTTCCAAGATATCTCCGCCGTCAGTTGGGAGAGGGGTTGATTCGATGGTTTCCTCCCGATCATCGAAATAGATAAGAAGAACGGGGTACTCCCTGCTGTTCAATTTCGTTTTGGGTTCCAGGAATGTGTAATCATATGGCGAAGAGTCAAGCCATGCCGATACCTGTTGTCGTGTAAAACAAACATTAACCCAGACATTGCATAGTATTTGATCTGATAACCTTGAAAATATCTCAGATCGTTTTCTGCTGAAAAACTTTATTGCGATGAAACTCTAAATAATCTTTATTTTCGGGGAACACATTTCGCAACTTAAGGTTATCATCTACGTCAAAAACTTTCCGCGCAAACGGGCTCAAATTTTCCGAAATAAGCGTACTTCCATCACTTTTGAAAGTTATGTATCCTCTATCAAATAAAAAATCATAATCGGGAATTAATAAAAGACCGTTGAATGGGTTCAATCTTTCTTGATTATTACTGTCTTTCCAAGGTTTTATGTGCGACGCTCGCAATAAAGTAACACTTTGCAAACCTGTAATAGAACAACTCCCCCATAGTCGAATCACATTTCTTCTGAAATTTCCCTGTCCAAGTCTGCTTACTACTATTTGTTCTTGTTCAGTTTTATCCAAAGTTTTATATTCTCCCGCATGTTCTCGTACTTCTTTAAAAGCATCAATTTCAGATGAAAGCGTCTCTATTCTAAACACAAATTCACTTGGCTCATTTTCTCTCAATTGAAAATCAGTTAATGAGATTCTTCCAAAATAAACGAATGGTGAGTGATGAGTTTCCCTGTAAAAAAGATGGATTTCATCTTGGCTCTTATTTGCTTCGATAACTCTTTTGTCTGAACTATGCTTCTCCTCACCTTCCCAAAAAAGCATGTTTCCGTCAATGTAATCATTGTATTGTGTCAAAGCCTGTTGCTTATCTTTGGTCACAAAAAAAATAATATATTTTGTATTGACAGGTGTGACAACGCCCTTAGATATAGCGTGAAAACTTTGATAGCCCCAAAGTTTTGCTAAAAATGGGCGTTCATAACTTTGGCCAAATTCAAGGGATTTGAAATTTACAGGCATATAAAATTCTCAAAAGGGTGTTAAAGACCTGAAAGGCATTTCTGGTAGAGTTTCCATAAATCTTTTTGATTCATCGTATGTTTTGTGGTCACTTATACATTCAAGTCCGCCTGTCTGAAAGTGACCGTATACGCACCATATTGCAATGTCTGGATTGTCTGCGTTACAACTTTCGTAGTCATTTCCTGAATCGTCTTGACCAAGAAGAACACACGGCATAATTTCATAATTATCAAATTTCTGAAATATTTCATCTGTCGCTTCAAAGTAAGTATATTTAGACATTTTCGAGGAATTTATTATGGGCATAGCAAACATATTTTACATTTACGTAGAGGAATAAAAAATTTTCTCGAACGCAATTGATTTATTTCAAAAAAACCGCCCACGCAATTTGCGCAGGCGGTAGGATGTGATATTATTTCCCTAACGACACGCGCCGAACTCGCGTAGTCCATGTTGAAGCCTTGCGGGATGTCCGTCCTGCGGGGCTTTTTTTTGTCAAGTATACCAGTGGCCCCACCCTGCCCTCCCCCAAATACGATAAAGCTGTATTTGGGGGAGGAAGGAATTGAGGGTTGAGATGGGCTTGGTCAGAGACCATACCCATCCCATCATTTTGTTGTGGGAAAGGTATGGTATGTAACTATTATTTCAGCATCTTTCGGGAATTTTTTTCCACTACTAAAGTCAATGCTGCCATCAATTTCTACTTGTTCAACTTCTCCGTCTGTTGTAAGCAAACCAATAATTAAATCTTCCACTGCTTCAGTTTTGATATTGATAAATCCATTTTCTTGTAATTTTATAACAACATCATTAAAGTTTTTTCCCACCAACTCACTTGAGGAAGTATTGATAGAGATTTTGTCGCTCTTTTCCTCGTTACTGGACATAAATGCAAGAAATCCAAACAAAACGAACAGCACTAATAAATAAACCAACCCATATTTCTTAAAGGATTTATCAGCCTCTTCTCTTGCCTTCCGCTCCTCTTCCTTTTTTGCTTTTTTTGCATCATCAATGCGCTTTTGCTGATCATTCACAAAACTTAACACAGATTGCACTGCGCCTACCTTTTTTTCTTTTTTTGCATCATCCATACGCTTTTGCTGATCATTCACAAAACTTAACACAGATTCCACTGCGCTTAGCTTAGGTTTCTCTATAATAATTTGGCTGCCACAGTATTGGCAAATAGCGTTCGCTCTCTGAGCGTCCACTTGAACTGGCCCGCCACATTGCGTACAAATAGCTGGCATCATTTTTGTATTCTTTCTCTCATTATTGTTCATTTATTTTCTCCGCGCACTCCGTTTTGTCTGAACATTGGTAGTGGTCAAGTCACCGTGATAAATGTGTTTCGTTTAGATTGCCCATCACTTGTTTCCATACCACTCCCATGTTTTTTTTATTGCACAGCTATATTGATCAGCTCGCGGCATTTTGGGCAAATTCCCACGATATAAAAACCGTCCGCGCTAAGAATTGAATGGTATGAAGAAGACTGGCTGGGGGCGGCGCTCGGGTTTAAGGGGTGTTTCGAGACGTTGAGGATTTGCCAAAATCCATTGATATTTACCTTTGAGAAACAGATATTTGCAATCGACAATTTCGACGGTGCCAAGGATCAAGCCTGTGGGCAGGGTGCCTGGCTCGACTTTAAGGGTCTTGTAGCCGGATGGATCCCCTGGGGGCAGACTGGCGTAGATATAGATCCGCTCGCGGATATTGGTGAGCTGTGAGCGTATTTCCGCTTTTTTGATTCCACGCAAGATCAATTCGACGTAGGGCTGGCGGATGCTGAGTGCTCGAGTTGGAATTGTGTCGGTCATAATCCTCCTAAGAAATAAAAAACGTTCGCGCATCAGTTTGCGCAGGCGGTAGGGTTTTGTACTATGCTCCCCGCTGCGCGCGCCAGTACCCAAGCGCGTTGTTCCATTCAATGCTACTTTGTCACAGTATACCAGCGAGGGGGAAGGATGAAAGTTATGTGTTGGAGTGTCAAGTGTCAGGTGTTTGAGTGTGTGAGTGTCAGGTGTTTGTGCCCCCCTCCGTCCTTCGGACACTGATCTTGCCCCGGTTTAATAGACACGATTAATGTCCAGGTTGATGCTCGAACTCGACCGGGCTGAGATAGCCGAGAGTGGAGTGCAAGCGACCACGATTGTACCAAACCTCAATGTACTCAAATATGGTGGTGCGCGCCAGAGCTTGCGTTGCAAACTGACCGGTCACACATTCAGCCTTCAGCGTGCCGAAGAAACTTTCAGCGACTGCATTGTCATAACAATTTCCAACACGACTCATACTCATTTGAATGCTTGCGTTTATCAAACGGCTCTGATAAACAGCACTGGTGTATTGGCTGCCTTGATCGGAATGATGCAGAAGAGCTTCTGTGGGTTGGCGTCCTTGTAAAGCCATATACAAGGCGGCCTCAACCAAAGCTGTATTCATTTGATCAGACATTGCCCACCCCACTACTTTACGTGAGAACAGATCAAGAACGATCGCTAAAAATAACCAACCTTCGGCTGTATCGATGTATGTGAAATCACTGACCCATTTCCTATTCACGGTGTCTGTCGAGAACTCCTGATTCAGACGATTAGGTGCTGGGATCACACCTGGCTGACGCTGGGTAGTCACTGGATGCCATCTGCGCCGTTTCTGAGGCAAAGACCTTCTTTGCGCATTAAGCGTGCCACTCGATTTCGTCCACACTTCACGCCCTGTCGCAATAGGCTTGCCTGAATGCGCGGGCTGCCATAGGTCTTACGGCTCAGTTTGTATTCCGCATGAATTTGTGCCACTAATACCTGGTTTTCCAATTCTCGTGGTCTTGCTTTTTCTAGTTGCCAAGCATAATACCCACTGCGTGTCACCTTCAAAAGCTGGCACATGCGTTTGATACTAAATTCCTGCCGATGCTCCCGAATGAATTTGTATCTCATTCGCTTTTCCGTGAGAATATATTGATCGTTTTTTTTAGGATCTCGCGTTCTTCCTCCACTTCTGCCAACCGCCGTTGCAGTCGTTTGATTTCACGCTTGGCGGCTTCAAAATCACTCGCTTCCAAGTGGGCTTGCTTTTCTCCTTGGGCAATGACCTGATATCGATCTCTCCATTTCACTAGCAGTCCTGGTGTGATGCCAAGATCACGCTCGATCTGCCCTGCACTTTTCCCGCTGCTCTTCAAAAGTTCCAGAGCCTCTAATTTGAATTCTTCAGCATATTTCCGATAACTTGTTTTCTTTTCATCCATGATCCTGCTCCTGTTCTTCCTAGTCTACTGGATCTGGACATCTTTTGTGTCCACTTTATCGGGGCAAGATCAGTATCGAAACGTAATTCATTGTTTCTTGGATTGGGCATGGGAGGCTCCGTGTTTAAGTGTCAGGTGATTGAGTGCCATGTGCAGGTATTTGTGGCTCACTCGGCTTAACGCAAAACGAGGACTGGCTTTTTGGGCCGTCCTCGTTATGAGGGGTATCTTAAAGGACATTTGTTCTAATGTCAAGGAGGGGGAAAGGGCGTTGAAGAAGACGCACCCCGAAGGTAAACAGAGAGGAAAGGTAGAGAGATTGTAAGTTGTTTGAAAATTAAGACTGATAAAATTGGCATATCCTTAAATAAGTGGGGTCGGAATTTGCTCCTCTTTAGAAAGTAAATTACAGGAGAAGTAGAGAGTTAGCCCCTGTCTTATAAACAAAGTTCCTTCATGATCGCGTGGAGAGTTCATTGGTAGAACAGGTCGTGCGTTACAGGCGATTAAAAAGGGAGTTGTCTTATGGTAAAGAAGAGTCTTACAGTTGTTGTGGAAGTAGTCGCAATTCTAGCATTTGTTCTCGGCATATACATTTTCCGTGAAAACACCATAGACACACAAAATGATAATCAGGCGACCCGGATCGCACAACTGCAAACTCAAATTGCGCTTAATAATGAACAAAATCAACTTCAATATACACAGTTAACTTTAATGGCGCAACAATCCAATGTTTTTCCCCCGATTCAAACTGACGATGCTAATTATCCTTTAACCGCCACTGCATTTTATGGTGAGGCAACTCAGATCGAAGCCACAAAGCAGGCAATTGGGACAAAACAAAAAGAGATTGAAGCAATGCAAGCCACTATATCATTGCCTCCTCCCCTGTCAAATACTAGTCTTCCATCGTATCCGACCTATACAGTGTACCCAACAGAAGTCCCACCAACGACCATACCAGTAACAGCGGTACCAGTAACAGCGGTACCAGTAACAGCGGTACCACCAACACCGATACCACCAACAGTAACAGCAATACCAAGTTATACACCTACCAATAATACAAGTTCGTCTGCAGTTAAAATTGCAGTATTGAATGTAAATTCAATACTGCAAGCAGACGGTAGCATTCAAAACACTGCAAGTTTATCGATTTCCCCTATAGGTTTAGGCACGTTACTGTTAACCAGTCCTTCAACAATCAAGCTTGGGGAATCAAGCGTAATTCGTCTTACAATAACCCCCGATTCCGTTTTAGCAAATTTGCCAAGAGTTACCGCTCCAGCAGTATCAACAAATGCCTTGGAATACGTTTTGGTATTCAGCGACCGCTTACAAATTTATCCTGTGATGATAGCCGAATTAAAAGGCGTAAACTTCAATATAGAGTCGGATAATCGCCCAGATAAACCCGTTATTTCGACCATGCCTGTTGAATGGATTTGGAATGTAACGCCATTATCTACGGGGAAACAGACTCTAATCCTTGCAATTTCTGTACCTGTAATCATTGACCAAACTCGTGATACTGTAAGCGCTCAAGCACTAAAAAATATTCCAATTGAAATTCAAGTTGAAGTTACCGCAACTCCCATTCCCTCTAAAACCCCAAAGCCAACTCAGACACCCGTTCCGTCATTTACGCCAACGCTACTTCCGCCAATTGCGAGAATCGGGGAAAAACTTGTTGAAAATGTAACGACAATTATTGTAGCCATAATTGGATTAATCGGCGTTTTATCAGGAGTTTATGTTACATATATTAATGCCAAAAAAGCTGAAGTCACAAAGCCTAAAACAAAGACGGTTAAGAAAAAGTAGGAAGCAAACGAGTCAGATTTTGGGGAGGGCGAAGCGATGGGTCTCGATACGAGCGAGTGTCTCGGTACGCGCGGGAAAACCATCCGCGCTACTCGACAACCGCTCGCTCTACTCGACCAGCGGGATTTGGGATGGACGGAGAGAGGGCGAAGCGATGCTTCGCCCCTACAACGCCCATAGGTGCCCATGCATCGCCCCTACGGCTTCACGTTTACATCACCAGTTTCGGCGCTTACTTTGACATTGCCCTGGCTGGTGTTCGCAGGTGTGGTTTGTGTTGGCTTGATCGGCTTGCGGATGCCTTTGATCTTCTTTTTGCCTTTGGGGATGGTTTCGCCTGAGAAGCGATAAACAAGGCGGATATATTCTTCTTCATCAATGAGTTCACGATCGAACATTTCCCCGATCGCGGCGACGATCTGACCTGTGGCAAGAGCGAGGGCGGCGTTATCGCGCTCGGTTGCGTCCGCGCTGACGATCTTGATCTCTGCAGCTGCATCAATGCTGTCGTCCTTTTCCGCCTTGCGTTGAACCACTGTTCTAAGAATATCGGAAATGATGTCAATAAAAATCTGTTGGTGATTTTCAAAGTTTTTATAGGTGGGTGTGCCTGCCGCGTCCGCGGTGGTGCGTGTTGATCCTTCGCCTTCTGCAAGCATGTGCATTGGTACATGATTTACGGCAATCATTTTTTTGATCGCTTCGCCGTCAACGGACGCATCGAAGGAATCCAGCTGCGCGGACATAATGCCCCATTGTTCGGATGGGTCGGTGACCAGGACCGAGCCCGGCTGTGGAGGATTGCTGTTCAATTCGATTTGGCGTTGTCGTTTCTCTGCCGCGTTTTTATAATTGCCTTGAACAACATACATAAAAGCCGCGCGGTTATGGTTAAGACGAACGCGGTCTTGAAGCCAGGTCGCATAACGTCCGAGCCAAGGCAGGTCCGGCCAGATCTCGCCTTCGCCCCAGGCTGTGCCTGCCAGCTGATTGATGGTGTCGTGGCGCATGACGACTGATTGGTTTCTGACAGACAGGCCGCGCGGGTTCTTGAATAACTTTGCCTGAACATCCATGCTGATCTCTTTGGTGAGGTATGAGAGTTCCTGTTCCAAGTCGTTGGGCGCGGTGATGATCTCGGCGATTTGATCGGTGGGGAAGATGCGGAAATAGGTCATGCCGCTGATGTCTGTGGTATAGAGAGTAAAGAGATTTCCAGTGAGAAAGATCTCGTTGGAAATCTTTTCGAGTTTGCGCTTCATGCGGTTGAGGTCGTGATTCCAGAACTGCGTCAGGAATTTTTGAGTTGGTTTGTGTTCGCAGGTAAAAGAAATTCCGTCCACGTTGTAGATCTTGTAGAGGTTGGCGAGTCGGCGGGCAAGGGGATTGATACGCCATGCGCGGATGGCTTCTTCAATGACGGTGTCGCGGTCGTAGCTGTAGCGGTCGCGGTAGAGGCCGTTCCATTGCTGGCCGATCAAGATCGTGTTTTCTGTTTCACTCTGCGAGTACTTCGCTGTGGTGTCGAGTGCGGTCATAAAACTCCTTAAACACAAAGGGCACAAAGTGACACAAAGGAAAAAGCTGTCATTATTGCGCCTCCAAGGGTGTGGCGTTCTGCGCGTTGCGTGATTGATCCGCAAGATACGCGGCGTATTGTTGTTGGAAGGTGTTGAAATCGGGCTCGTCAAAACCGACTCTGAGACCTTCCATCAATTCAGGGTCGATACATGGGCGCGTGAAAGTTACTTTCTTGATCGAGCTTGCTGCAATGCCGAAGATCACGCCGACTGCGAATACAGGTACGCCGATGGGCGCAAGGAAGCCTGTTGCGGATTGTCCAAGTCCAAGCATGGCGATGCCCTGCCCGATGGTTTCAAGGTCTTGCCGCATCTTTGTTTTACCGAACGCGGTTTGCATTTGCGTACCGCCTCCGCCGCCCGATCCGCCTGCGCCTGTTTGTGTTTGACAGGATGACCAGACAATGCCGCCATTGTTTTGGTTTGATCCGCGTTTGTTTTTAACGAGCGCGAAATCTTGCGTGCCTCTGAATTTAACAAGCCTGCGGGATGGAGTCGGACCTGGCATTAATAGCTCCTGTCCATAGACTTGAAAATATCTTTGGGCGTGGTCATAAGGGTGGGAGAAGAAACCATCCATTGCAGTTTATCGAGTTGAGAGACAAGCGCATCCGCCATGATGTAGTCATCATGGATAAGCAGGCCGTTCTCATCGCGTGTGCCGTCAGGCACGCGCCAGCGCATTGTCTTGGCGGGTCCGATCAGGATCTCGGAGGTGCAGGCGGTGTATTGTTTGTGAACGTCTGCGGAGGGCGCACAGTCACGGAAGCGGCCGGTATTTATGATGGCAAGGAATTGATAGCCGATCTCGCTTTTTACAGCCTGGGAGAATTTGACGGGGAGGACGCGGGTGGGGTTGGCGTGGTCGAGCATGGCCCAAAGACCTTCACCGACTCCTGTTGCGTCAATCACGATGTAAAGCGGTGTCCAGTTATCGGAAAGCGCCTGCAGCTGGCCGAAGATGGAAACATGGTTTTGCCCTGTCCATGCAAAACGCTTTACGACTCTGTATGTGGGGGCTTGTAGTAATTCGAGGGAGGACAAGTCCACGGAAACGATGGAGAGCGTGAGTTGATCGCGTCCTGGATTGGTGGATAGGTTTTCTTCCAAGTTCATGGAAGCCTCGTCCTGCCCGGCAACGTCAATCAGGAAGCAATAGATATGATCTGGCTGCGGGGTTTCGTGCGCGGGTTGATCGCCCTGCATGAGTGCCATTCTGCCCGCGTTGAACATACCCGCCTGGGAGTCAATGCGTTCGCAGAAGTATTGAGTTTTGACGAGGGGATGTTCACGCCCCAGCTTTTGAATTTCGCTGTCCACGAATTTTCCATAGTCGGGCACGATCTGACGGACATCGTCTGCGGTGTAAAAGAAAACCCGCTTGCGTCCGTCGAGCTTTTCAGCTTCACGCGCCGCGTTCTCTTCGCGTGCGAGAAGCGTGTTTGAGGTCCAGACCGTGCCAACGATCAGGCGTGTGGCGTTGGTGGATGCGACCATCGGCGCAAAGTTCTTGTCATAGACGGCGGGGGAAATGTCCTGCGCTTCGTTGACGATCAGCAGGAGGGAAGCGACTGCGCCGACTACGTTGGCCGATCCATCGCCTGAGAGGAAAGAAGCTGTCGCCTTGTGGACTGTGCGCATGTAATCTGAGCGTTTGCCCCAAATCATTTTCGTGATGGTGTTGGCTTTCAATCTGTTTTCAAGGCGCATGATCGAGTTAATGGTTTGCGGCTTGTAGGTGGGATTGGCAATGACGATGCCTTTTTCATGGCTGGAATAGAGAGCCAAGAGATAAGAGATCAGGTTTGCAAGCAGTTCGTCTTTCCCTGCCTGGCGCGAGATGATCAAAACGATGGTGTCGCCGTATTTGTGCTTGATGGAATTTATGATCGCCTGGGCGGGGTCGCTCTGATAGGTACGCAAGTTAATACCGCCCGATCGGGAAGTAAAGTTATCGAATGAGCGCGCATTGGTTCTTGCTGTTTTTAGAAGCGTGGTCATAAACTCATTTCCAATTCTTCGCGTAATTGTTCGAGGGCTAAAAGAATGGTCGTGCGTGTTTCGGTTTCCTTGCCAGTGGTCAGAAAGTCGGTGCGGATAAAACCTGCGATATGGCTTGATATGTTTCCTACGAGTGCCACTTGTGAGAGATAGTGACTGTCTCTGTATTCCGATCCGTTGTTGTCGAGCCGCATTTTCGGTTTGAAATCTATCTGCTCCCAAATGCGGGAGATCGCGACTCGGTTGATCGCAATTTCGGAATCAATGATCTTCTTTTGCGCGTCAAGGCGCTGGCGTTCCTCTTCGGTGAACATTTTTGAGTAGAAGCCGTGCCGCAGGGCGTTCTTGTTGCCTTTCTGTGCTCCGCGCTTGCGCGTGCTTTTTGGTTTTGGTGCGCGGGTCATTTTTCAATTTGACCTTTGAGCGCGGCAACCTCTTTACCGAGGGTGCGGATTTCATCGCTGAAACGTTCGGCCATGTGTTTGATGGCTTGATTGTTGGCCTCGCGCTGTTGGGTCATGTACTCGCGCCAAGCCGCGTCGCGTGTGTCAATGGATTTCAAGAAATAAGAAATTAGCTGCAGCGAGAACCAAACGAATATCCCTACGAGCGGCACTTGAATGAGAAGGGATATCCACATTTCGCTACTTGCTGTCATTGGACCCTCGCAGGGATAACCGAGGGTGTAAGCAGCTTCCATGAGGTAGGGTGAATTAATTCGCCGGGCGTTCGCGCAAGGCGAAGCGGTATCAGCTGATCGCCTGTCCAGCCATAGACTGACGCGCCCTGCAAGACATAGCCCAACATGCCAGAAGGGAGTGGTGGGAATAATTCAACAAAGTCGGAATGTATCCAAAGGTGTGGCTTGCGTTTGATGTTGGGAAAATAACAGTCCTTGCCGTCGCCGGGGTTCATAATGGCATGATCTGATTTTCGGCGTGCGGTCTCTTTGCCGAAGATGGTCGGGTGGGTAAACCAGTTGAATTTTTTTGGATCGAGGGTGGTGGTGTTGATGTCGTAATCGAGAGCGCGTATCTCGAAGAACGTCCCGCCGATGGTGGTCATGGAATTGATGATCTCCAAGAGATTGCCGAAGCCGCATCCAATACACTCTGCCATGGAGTCATCGCGGTTTATCCAAAGGTGATTGGGAGTGAGAACGAGGTCGGCAGCGTCCGCGCTTTGTATCTCGTAGAGATAATCGCGCATGGCCGGCAATACTGGAATGGTGTGACCTTTGAGTTTAGATACGGGGATATTGTCGTCCTGATAGCCGATGGCGTTCACTTCGACATGATAGGTCTGTTCGGTCGGAAGCCAAGAGACAATGCAAAGTCGGTTGGTGATGATCTGCGGTGCAGCTGGTGTATCCGCGTTGAACGATCCCTCCAATGGTTGCTTGCCAGCTATTTCAAGTCTGAAATTCACAGCTTCACCAGATGCCCTACGAACGGTTTGTACCCATCAACGGTCAATATGAAGGGTGTGAGGTTTGGATCGTCAGGAGGGGGAGGCGGCGGGGGCGCGGTGCCGATCTTCACGGAGCGCGCATTGATAAATCCGCCCTGGGCGCGTCCATTGACAGAGACAAGGGAGAGCCATTGTCCGCTGTTGTCTTGGGCTGTGATGGTTGCATCTTTGGGGATTGATCCGATCACTTCATCGCCTGCAGGCGTGGAGCGGATGGGAGTTCGTTCGGTTGTAATGCCAGAAACGAGAGGCATAGGTTTCTCCGTGGGTGCCCTGACGACTCATGTCGTCAGGGTGTCCGACACCTGCACTGCACAAAACGCAGTGCGGTGCAAGTGTGCTCGCTTGTAGCTCGGTTGCACCGCGACCCTTGTCGTCTGGGTGTCCGATACTCGCCCGAGGCTCGTTCGGACAAGACGAGGGCGGCTCCGCGCTGTTTTAACGCGAAACGAGGACTGGCTTTTGTGAGCCGTCCTCGTCTGGATTAAATTTAACATACATTTGTTCTAATTGCAAGTGAGGCGATGGGAGTTATAGGGGTTTGTGAGGGTTGCAGTTTTGAAAGTTGGAGGTTGTAGGGAAAGGAATGGGGGTAAAATTTGGTTTAGCGGTGGAAATGGTATGGTGAGATTTCCAGCGATGATAGGTTGATGTTTGTGTTGTAGATAGTATGTTATACGATTTTCGCTGTATAACACCCCGCACGAGGGTGTTATACAAAAAATCTTGCTGAACACGTAGTTGGGCAGTTCAGTCAAAGGAATCGCTAACATGAAATTCTTTTCGATAGTCGCTTCATTAGTCATTGTCTTTGGCTGCGGGATTATGAATGTCATTTTTGATCTTCCTGAGCGTTATATTGAACGTGACGTAAAAGCAGAAGAAATGATTGGCACATGGAACATAACTCCCGATAGTGAAGTTGATGTCAATAATTTTATAAAAAAATTTCCAGACTGGAGTGGGTTTGCTCCCTGGAAAACCTTTACGCTCAACAGTGATGGCAGTTGCGGCGTAGAACTTGATACTGCTTGGCTTGGCGATTCCTATTCAAAAGATGTAGCCGTAGTCAAAACAACTTCATGTAATTGGAATTTGGCTGAAAAAGAAAATTTGAGTAATAAAATATCTCCTATCCTTGAATTAGGTTTCGACTATCCTGACAGTAATGGATTAATGACGTCGCTTTATATTTATGAAGAAAATAGCAAGTTGATTCTTTGGGGTTTTATTGGAGACCCCGATGATTTTCAACCGCAAGATTTTGTTAAAGTGGAACAATGAAACTTCCAAGAGTCCGCCAATCCACTGCCCACCGATTAACAGCAGTGTGTGCCCCCTCCGCCTTCGGCACCTCCCCCAATTGAAGATCACAATTGGAGGAGGAAGATCCAGTGGCTTCGAGTTTTTTCTGCTCACGAGCAGAGTCCACGGGTGACGCAGCGCCAGTCCGCGCAACACCGTTGGGCGTTCCCTTGCAAAACTATGCTGTCGTTTTTTCAGGTTGTGCGGTTGAGTCAAAATCTAAATTTCTTTTGGTAATTTTTACATCTGTCAACTCAGCACATTTGGGTTTCTAGATTTCATCTTTATTTTGATTACTCATTCTACTGAAAGCAGCAAAGAATAAGGAGATTACCATGGCTAATAAATTATTTGAATATAAATCAATATTTTCAAGTTTAGTTATTTATGATACCTATTTAGAGTCCATTAACCATCTTGGTATGAAGTTTACTATCCCAATAAGCAAAATAGTCAGTCTAACCAAT
>NZ_JADJSO010000078.1:0-19197 GCF_016711665.1 Candidatus Villigracilis saccharophilus | reverse complement strand
ACAACAGGCGCGGAGAGTATTCTTTCCTTGGAGCGCATGACACGTTTTGATATTTCATCGGTTGAGAGATTATCGTTTATAAGTTCGTGTTGAAATTTTTCTGCCATTGCGTCGGCAAGTTTATTTTTTACTGATAAATCTGTTACTACGGCGAATCTCCATGGTTGGCGGTGATGTGCGGAGGGCGCGAATGTTGAAGTGGTGAGAATATCCTCGATAACAGAATCAGGGATCGGGTCAGGTTTGAAGCGGCGTATCGAGCGGCGAGTCCGCAGAAAGCTGCGGAGATCAGTGGGCGTCAATGTGAGTCGGCTTTATTTTGAAGATGATCCGCTTTTGTCCCTCACGGTATTTCCAGGCCTTGTTGTCATATTTGAGCGAAAGCTGGTTAATGTGCTCATCAGCGCCTTGAGTAGTGGACTCAGCAATCTCTCCGCGGATTTGAATGTAGCGATAGGGTGTTGTGGGGTCTTGAATTACCAGCGCGACTTTGGGACGTGCTTTCATGTTGCGATCTTTTGTGCGTCCTTCATTGGTGTTGATGAGGATGTGATCCTCATCTGCGTTAAACCATATCGGTGTGACTTGCGGTGAACCATCCGGCATGGTGGTTGCAAGAAACAGATAGGCTTTTGTTTCATCTTTGAGAAGGTCTAGATATTCTTGAGGAAAATTTTTCATTGAGCCTCTTTGATAACTTGTTCAAAGATACCAGACGAACATTGGAATCATATTAGCGGAACATATCCTGTTCTTTCGGGCGGATCAGGTCTTTGAGTGTGCCTTCGCCGAGCGGATAGGGGAATCCGCGCACATGCACGGCGGGGATGCCTTCGGCGGCTTGCCCCATCACGAGCGATGCGGCGGCGGCGAGTTCATCCGCCACTCCGACGACCGTAATTTTGAGCGTCAAGCCAAATAGATCTTTCCAGCCGCGTTCGTCGATCAGCGCTGGTAGTCCGCTAAGACCAATGCAAATACCAACCGTGCCATTGCGCCATGCGCGGCCATGTGAGTCGATGATCATGACACCGATGTTTTTTTTTGTTATATGTTTTATCTGTTCGCGTATAATTCGCGCAGAGCGGTCAGGGTCTTCGGGAAGAAGTAAAACATATTCTTCTTTTTCATTCCCATCGCCCATCACGTTTGAATGGTCAATCCCTGCATTGGCGCACACGAAACCAAGTTTGTGCTCAACAATAATGGTTCCCACTCGTATGCGCAGGATCTCATTACTTTCCTGTAGCATAAGCTCCATCACACGCGGATCCTTCTCCGCTTTTTGTGCGAGTTCAATGGCGCGCTGTGATGGCGTAACTGTCGCAAGATTTACCATCCGCCCTTCGCTTTTACTGACGATCTTTTGCGCAATCACCAGGATGTCGTCGTTTTGCAATTCGATGCTTGATTCCCGCAGGGACTTAACGAGAATATCCGCCAGGTTGTCGCCCTGGCGGATGAACGGTATGTTTTTGAGTGAATTTAGTGTAAGCGGCATTGCATTAAACGCTTGAGCGTTTCGGTTTATTGATGTTGAGCACCTGTGATCTTGATACCTGCATGAGTTGATCCATATTTTTTGTTGATGCCGATCAAAATACTGGTCAGTCCTTCGATCACCATTGAGTTTTCGATCGGTCCTGCGTCCCATCCACGTAAACCCGTAGCTTCAACTAATTTGATCGTCTCAGCGCGTGCATCCTTGCTGGAGCCTGTGACGAGCACGTCACATTCGACTTCAGAGTCTCCAAGCAAATGATCATGTCCAATATTTTGGAACGCGGCGCACACCTGAACATCATCGCCGAGGATCTGTTTTGCTTCCTGCGCAGCGGAGCCTGCCGCGGGCATTTGCACGGTGGCAACTTTCGGCGGGACAAGCGGCACAGTTACATCCACAAGGATTTTTCCCTTGAGTTCATCTTTGACCGATTCCAAGGTGTCGCGATGCGCGGAGTAGGGAACGGTTAGAACTGCAATATCTGAATTGTGCGCCGCTTCGAGGTTGCTCATCCCTTCGACAGAGACTCCATCCCCAAGCATTTCCTTGATCTCGTTCGCGGCGGCTATGGCTTTCTCCGCCGTCCGCGAGCCAATGCGGACATGATACCCCGCGCGCGCCCAACGATAAGCAAGTCCTTTGCCTTCCTTGCCAGTTCCGCCTAAGACGGCGATGGATAATAAAAGATTGGTGTTGTTCATAAAATCTCCAGTTCAAAGAATATCCACAGATTTCTCAGATTGCGCAGATTTTTTATAATCTGTCAAATCCTTCTAGTCTGCGGATGGATTTTGTTTATTACATGACTTTCGCCACTTCCTCTTCGTATCGTTTCCAAATTCTTGGCGCAATTTCTCTGGCGCGCGCGGCAATCTCTTCTTCGTTGAGTGTCAATAACTCGCGGTCTTTCATCAGGATTTTTCCAGCTGCGATGGTGGTCGTGACCATGCTTTGATTGAAACCAAAAATGATATGCCAGGGTAAATTCCCAGCGGTCAATTGGGTGAATGGATGGTAATCCACAAACATCAGGTCAGCGAATGCGCCTGCTGTGATCTGCCCGATGGGTGCGGCAGGGAAGAACATGTTTGCCAGCGCGGCATTATTGTAGATCGCCATTTGCTGGACGTCATATCCGCCCATACGGCGCGGGTCACGGTGATGAGCTTTATGCAACAGATATACCGTTTTCCATTCCTCCCACATGGCGTTGGAGAAACCGTCATTTCCCAAACAGACTTTAACTCCCAAGCGCATCATGGATTCAACAGGCGTAACACCGACTCCATTGTTCATGTTTGAACGCGGCTGGTGGGTAAGCCAGGAGCCGGTCTCTTTTAGGATTTCCATTTCACGCGCATCAAAGTGGATGCCGTGCGCGGTGATCGTGTTTGGTCCAAGGATTCCATGTTTCGATAGTCGGTCGATCACGCGCATATCACTTTTGCTTAAGCTGTCATACTGATCCGATTCGTGTTCAGCGGTATGCACGTGGAAACCTGTTCCTTCGGGGACGGCTGCGCGGCAAGCCTGCAGGGTGATGCCCGAAAGCGTCAGACTGGCGTGCAGGCCAAAGGTCGCAGCGAGGCGCGGATGCGGGTCAGCGGCCAATCGTTTTAGGAAGCGCACATTTTCATTGATCCCCGCGTTGGCTTTTTCGCTTCCATCACGATCTGTCACTTCATAACACAACACACCGCGCAAACCGCTTTTATCAACAGCATCGGCAATCAGATCGAGCGAACCGTCAATACAATTTGGTGAAGCGTGATGATCGATGAGAGTCGTTGTGCCATGCTTGATCGCGTCCACCAGACAGACCAAGGCCGAGAAGCGCACTGCTTCCGCATCCAGCGAACGGTCAAGCGGCCACCACAACTTTTGCAGGATCTCAGGGAAGTCTTTTGGGGCAGGCCCGGGGATGGCCATGCCGCGTGCAAAGGCTCCATAAAAATGGGTATGCGCGCAAATACTGCCGGGCATCACATACTGTCCGCGAGCATCAAGCGCTTTTGCCTTTGGGTACTTCGCCGTTAGAGATTTGGTGGTGCCGATCTCTTTGATGCGGTCTCCCACGATGTAGATCGCGTGGTTTTGCAGAATCCGATTTTCGGATTCCCAGGTGATGATATTAGCATTTGTGATGAGCATAGTTAACCGAATCCATATTGACTAGGGTGTGGGAGCTTAACGCCGGACGCACCAATCTCCCAGAGCGTGCTGTAAGCCGCTTCGCGCAATTCGGGATCGTCCCGGTACATTGCGTCATACAATTGGGCTATTACGCCCTCGTTAGGTGTGAACTTTAGATAAGGCAGCGCTGCGAGACGCGTATCGGGGTCGTCTCCTTTGAGGGCAAGCAGGAGAATATCTGTGGCTGGGGCACCGGGTGAAATCCCCATACCTTGCTTGCTTGCGAACTCGATCAGCCAGGGCGATTCATACGGGGCTTTGAGTTTACGCGGCGCGCGCGAACTAATATGCTGTTTCGCATCCAATACCTCGGTTGCGGCATTTCGGACGATCCATTGATCGTCTTCGACCTGTACTTTCTTCAACATTTCATTAGCCCATTCTTCATTGATGCGCCCGAGTCCATAAACAACAGCGCGGCGCAGGAGAATGTCACTTAATGTAATGCCATCGCGTAACATTGCGTAGCCTTCATGTGGATCGTTCGAGAGGGCTTCTCCCGCGGCTCGGCGAATATCCTCGTCGCCACTGAGCAGGGTATGCGCCACTGATTCAAGCGCATCATTTGTTCCCATTGCGACCAATGCCATACACGCCGCGCGGCGAACTGATATGCTGGGAGCATCCATCGCCTGTTCAACAGATTTCAAGGCTTTGGTATCGCGCAGCGCGCCAGTTCCCAATACTGCCAATTGAACAAGTTCGAATGAAAGACTTGCTCCCAATTGTCGGAAGAGGGCGGCGGCGCCCGGATCGTTGCTGACTACGAATGCGGCCATTGCCTGTCCGCGCACTCCAAACGGGATGCCGGCAGTTTGCATGATGGCGGCTAGCGTCCCAAATAATTTTCCGCGCCACGGCGCATCTTTTGGTGCATCTCGCAGCCAGCGTGCCGCCGCAAAGAGCGGGCGGTGCATTGGCAGGCGTGAAAATTCCAATAAAGTCTGCACCAATTTGGATGCATCACCCCGTGCGGCGAAGTAACGCATGGCAAGGTATTTGCCAGACCAATCAGTCTGGTTGATCAACGTCTCTTCGGCGTTGTAATTGGATAATGCATACCCCGCAAGATATCCCGCGAACACCGGGTGTATAAAACGCATTTTGTTATTTGGATAACTTATTAGTAAGCCACTGGCTGCCATTTTTCCAAGCAAACCGCTTGTCGGTGTTCCAACACGTTTTTCGTTTTTCTTTCCTTTTTTGGGTTTGGCTTCTTCCTCTTCCGACAGGCCGTTGGCATCCTCAGCTTTTTCTTCAGCGACTTCAAAAGACTTTACCCAATCGCGCGCTTTACGGGAATCAAATATTGGTTGTGAATTTAACATCGCCTGCATGCCGAGTGTTTCAAGCGCAGCGAGCGGAGTATTGGCTGGCGCAATGCGGCGGATGTGCGTAGCGATGGCATCCATAGTGCTTGGTCCCAAACTATCGCCGGCGTATGCGCCCCAGGTTTTGAGAGTTAGCTCAAGCGGAGTTAAATTTACATTATCAGCGCCCAGCCAAATGTTAAGCAGGAACGGATCTACTTGTTCAGGGCCGCTTTGCGACCAGGATTCCAGCGCAATGGTTTGAGACCACAGTTTGCCCCAGTTTTCAATAAATTTTTCATTTTTCTGAACAGACCATGTGATTAACGCAAGCGGCGCAAATCCAAGGCCGATCAAACCATCCAAATATTCCGGTGCGCCGGTAGTGACGATGCGTGTCAGTGGATAATCTTTTTGAATAACTTTGAAATATTCTGTTACAACCTGTTGAGCTTCAGGCGGGATCTCATCGAAACCATCCACAAGCAACAACGCATTGCCGCCACTAAATGTATTCTGGAAGAATTTTGGCAGGCGGCCAAGATCGAACATGGGGGCATGTTCTGATGCAGCTTCGATCAACGGGGCCAGTAAATTTTTTTTGTCGGCGGTAGGGAGTTTTAGATCTGCAACATGGACAAGGAATGGAACGGCATTCTTCAAGCCTTCGAGATGCTCGCTTCGATTCGCGGCGAGGGATGCGAGGTGCGCGAGGGACACTGTCTTCCCGGTGCCCGGTTGGCCGATAATAACGATGTTGGCGTTCCCAGATAAAGCCTGTGTGAGGGTCAAAGTGGACGCGTGATAGGCGGCGGCGATCTCCGGCCATGAGGGAAGATATGGCAGGGTCTGAGTGATCACATCTTCAAATGCGGGCGGTGCGCCCGGTTCCACTCTGGCCGGAGGCATGATCAGCAAAGGCTCGAGGAGGATCTCATCCAACGCAAAGAGCTGCGCGGCGATATGCATTCCTTGTGCACGTCGTAATGTGACTCGACGATGATTTTCCTCAACAGTACTTGATTTGCGCGTTTGAGAGGTTTCGCGTTTTTCTTTTAGAGAAGCCCGCATTTCTTCCCAAAGCGGACGGGCGCGCGAAACGAGCAGCCAAAAAATGGAAGCGGTTATGAAACCGATGAAGAATGAGAAGGGGTCAATTGCAAATTGGAACATGATTAATAATTAATTTGCAAATAGGATTCGTCCACAGGAAGGACAATTGGATAGTTGCTTTGGCGAACGGGCGCTTTGCTGCAGGGCGGCGTTTAAGGTGGTGCCGCATGAAGCACATGCTCCGTCATTGATCTCCGCCACGGCTGTGCCGCGCTTTTGTTGGCGCAGGGATTCGTAGATTTGGAGCAAGCTGCTTTCGATCGGTCCGAGCGCGGCTTCGCGTTCTTCAGTCATTTGTTCGAGGTCTGCAAGGATAGCGGTTTGGTCTGTCAGCAGATTCTTGTGTTCATTTCCAAGGCGTGCCTGAATTAATTCAAGTTCTGTTTTCGCCCTTTGCAGATCGTTCTCGGTGGTTTCTGCATTGACCATTGCTTCAAGCTCCCGCTCTTCCAATGTGATCAGATATTTCTTTAAGGAAACAATGTCTTTTTGCAGGTCTTGCAGTTCTTTCGGGTTTTGCACCCGTCCCCCGTATAAATTCGATTCGGCTTGTTCTATTTTTATTTTCTGGGCTTCCGCTTCGGCAGTTGCATTTTTCAGTTGAAGTTGGGAATGGAAATGACTCGTTTGGGCTGTTTCTACATGCTCGCGCGCCTGGCGTAATTCAACATCATTTTCAAGAGTCTGGCGGATCGTTTCGAGTTGCGTACGCGAACGGTCAATTTTTCTGTCAACTTGTTGCAGCCGGTACAGGCCTAGTGATGCGCTCATAGGTTGCATTATATACGAAGTGTGAAAAAAAGACCGATTTTCATACTTGCATGAACATTGTAATTACTGGGCTGTTATGTTGAAGTAGTTGTAAACAGCCTTTGTCAAATTTCCGAACAATGGATTGATGTTGTCCCAAACATTATTGATCGGATGGTAGGAGTAAATGGATAGTACAAAATTTCCACCCGGCGTGTAGACGATGCCGACATCACTCGTGTCGCGGACAACGCCATCTGAGGCGGGCACGTAACCATGTTTGTGCGGAACAAGCGTTCCGTCTGGCACTCCGCCCTGAATCAGAGATCCCAGTTTATCCTGCGCCATGAAGTCGATCAGAAGCTGGCAGGTGGCCGGGCTGACCTTGTCTGGGAATGCCGCGATCAAGGCGCCGCCGCCATTCTGCGCGCACTGATATAGATCGGCAAGTAGGGCTCCCATCTCAGATGGGGTGGTTTGGGAATATGGGTCAGGATCAGTGAAAACATCAATGCGCTGATTGCCGGGAGTTAATCGATTTGGCAGCAGGTTGGGCGCACCGATATAGAAGAAACCGCCGATATATGTGCTATTAAATCCGAGCGCTTCCATGTTTTGGGTGACGATTAACGGACCGTTGTTATTGTCGATTGCGGATAGTATCAGGTCTGTAGCGGAATTATCTGACTTTCCCAGTACGCGTGAGATCGTGTTTGATGTTTCTGTGTCGAGCACGCTGCCGCGGTTGATCAAGTAGGAGGTCACGATCGGTACTTTTATGGTGCTGGATGCCGTGAATGCAATATCCGGCTCGGTGGGGATTTCCACCTTGTTGTTCATGGAAAAATGGATTTCCTGGCCGTTCTGCAGATCCACCATGTAGAAGCCGATTAAGCCGTCAAACTTGGAAATGGCCACAATTTGTTTGAGCAATATTGTCAGATTTTCAACCGTGGGGCGCGCAGCGGAGCTGCGTGTGAATGAGAGCGCCACAGAGCGATTGGTTGGGGAACGAAAGGCATCCCCGATCAGTTGTATCGCTCGGTCAAGGTCAAGAACCTGCCCGGGTTGGCCGGGCAGGAACGAGGTTCCGCCGGGAATCGGCTGTGCGGGTGAAGGCGGAAGGTCGTATCGGGATGAAATCTCATTCTGTAGATATTCGCGCAGGCGTTCTTCTACTAGATTTGAGCTTAAGGGGATTTGCGTTTCATTGGAGGTGCGATTCCAAAGGTAGTTCCAAAATCCACCCCAAAATGAACTACCTGTACGGTTTAGTTCTGCCGCGGCCAGCATGGCTTCAATATCCACCTGAAAACCAGCCACGATTGGGTCAATATGGATGACTGCGCCGTTATATAGGACTTCGACCGGAGAGGTGTAAACTTCCAGCAGCCTTTGAGAGGCGTTGGAGGGAGTTAGCCCGCCTACAGGTACATCTGCAATTGTCATGCTGGCGGGAAAGTTGTTACGCTGGCGGCTGTATCCGATCAGTGAAATAAAGGAGAGGATAAGTGCACCGGTCAAAAAAAGGATGGATACACCCCGAAGGATTGTGTTTGTATTTCGATTTCTCACACGGTCTCCAAAGTAATGACAAATATCACAGAAAAAGTATAACACACCCAAATGGGGCATTGTGCTAGAATAGGTTTGCCGGTCCGCCGGCACATCCCTCTATAAAAAGGATCGATATGCTCCGTTCTTTCCTCATTTATCTTTCGAAAGCCGCCTGGGCGCAAAAGCTGGTTACCGGCTGGAGTTTTGCCTGGCGTACTGCTTCCCGTTTTGTAGCAGGGACAAGACTCAGCGACGCGATGATTGTCGTCCGTGAGTTAAATGCCAAGGGGATAAACGTCACGCTTGATCACCTTGGCGAGCATACCAACACACCTGAAGAATCACAACAGGCCACCGATGATATTTTTGCGACTCTGGATGCGCTTGGGGCAGAGCCATCGGCCCGGGGAAACGTCTCCATTAAGTTGACTCAGATCGGTCTTGGCCTCGACGAGAACCTGTGTGCCGAAAACCTGGAGCGGATTCTCGCCCGGGCAAGGAAGAATAACACCTTTGTCCGCGTGGATATTGAAGATACTCCCTATACCGACAAAACGATCAATCTATATTATTTGATGCGCGAGAGGGGCTATACCAACGTCGGTACGGCGGTCCAATCATATTTGTACCGTGCTGAAGCGGATACGCACCGGCTGCTTCAAGACAGGACGCCCATCCGCTTGGTGAAGGGTGCGTATATGGAACCTGCCGAAAAAGCCTTCCCCAGAAAAGCGGATGTGGACGCAAATTACGATCTGTTGACCAAGATCCTGATCGATGCTTCCCTTGCCAATCAAACGAAATTATCGGAAGATGGCCGTATCCCAGCCATCCCTGCGATCGCCTCGCACGATGACAAGCGCATTGCATTTGCCAAACAATACGCCGAAAAGGTGGGTCTCCCCAAGAACGGACTTGAATTTCAAATGCTGTACGGCATTCGCCGCGACTTGCAGGAACAGCTTGTAAAGGAAGGTTATCCCGTGCGCGTGTATGTTCCCTTCGGCACACATTGGTACCCCTATTTCATGCGCCGCCTTGCAGAACGCCCCGCAAATATTTGGTTCTTTATTTCGAATTTCTTTAGAAAGTAAAAAAGATGGATAAGTACGAGCAGCGGATACCAATTGGTATCCGCTGTCTTTTTTAACGGTTTGCTTTTGTTGAGTGGCTTACCAATGAATTTGGAGTTGTAACGTCACTTTGTCGCCTACACCAAGATTTTCTGATTTTTGAACGCTCTTTTTTATGGGCACAAGATAGCGGCCCTCTTTTGGGAAAAGGGAAGTCTGCCATTCGGTTTTTCCGATCCGCACGTGGACAGGAATCACCCCCCAGCCATAAGTGACCATGGAGGAGATCGCTTTTATATCGCTGCTTGGTTTTTCTGGGACGGCAACAAATAGAAAAGGGGCGGGTCCGCGCCAATAGAAAATTTCGCCTGTGAACTCGATATGCATTTTTATAGTATATCAAATGGTTTGACAGCCCGAAGCAACTATAAGGCGGAAATTCATGCTTTTGCTACACTGTGTAGCGTTGATTCCAACTGTCTGGGAATGTCAGAGCATTACCATAGACAAAGCGAATAAGTTGACCGTGATGCTGGATTTCATGTTCAAGGAGGTCGAACGCGAGTTCGATCTGTATAGAAGAAAGATCCGTGAAGTCGATTCCGTTCATTTGCTTATGCGTCGTCTCCAAAACGGCAAGCACGGATTGCTTAACACGCGGCGTTGTCAGGCTGCACGAAAATCCCTTCCAACCGCCCATTTCGATTGCTTTGATATAACTTTCACGAGCACCGACGATGCACCACAATTGACTTGCGATTCGATTGGAAGGCAGATTTGGTAAATCCAGGGTCAATGAAGTTTCATCAAGATGGATTACAAGATCTTGCGTTAATTTGAATGATCGATCTAATTTGGTTTTTAATTGTTGGTTCACATTTACCTCCATACGCTTAATGTTTTACACGGAATAACCATCTCCTGCATTAATTCCAACTATACGATCATTTCTTTAATTTTACAAAGACAAATATTCGTAAAGCTCAATTTTCTTATGTCCAATCCTCAAATCCCTTATAATCTCTGCATGACCAAACCTCTCGCTCTCGTTACTGGCGGTGCACACAGACTCGGAAAAGCCTTTGCGCTGACTCTTGCTCGCATGGGATACGATCTTCTTTTGCATTATCACACCGCCGAAGAGCAGGCGCAAAAAACAAAAAGTGAAGTTGAATCCCTTGGTGTCAAAGTCCATCTCTTCAAAGCTGACCTAACTCAACCTGAAGAAATCCATTCACTATTCTCCATTCTCGATACTGACCTTCGACTTTCGACCTTCGACCTGCTTGTCAATTCCGCCGCCATCATGCCTGTTGGAAATCCGCGCGACCTTGAATTGAAAGATTGGGACTCTGCTCTCGATCTTAATCTTCGCGCGCCTTTTCTGCTTGCGCAGGAAGCCGCCAAACGAATGACATCAGGCGGACTCATTGTCAACATTACCGATATAGGCGCGCAAAAAGCATGGAGCCGCTATCCATCTTACACGGTCAGCAAGGCTGCGTTAGAGTCGTTAACCAAATTGCTGGCACGCGCATTTGCCCCGAGCATCCGAGTCAACGCCATTGCGCCTGGCTTGGTTTTGCAATCGGATGTTGTCACTCAGGAAGAATGGGATAAACTTGTCAATCGCCTGCCGCTCAAGCGCGCCGCGCGGCCCGAAGAAATTGCATCCGCTCTCGAATTTCTCATCAAAAACGAGTATATTACTGGACAGACTATTGTTGTTGATGGTGGATACTCTTTAATTTAATCACTGATATTAACCAAATCCCAAATGCCCAGCAAAAAAATCCTCCCCGACCTCCTCATCTCCATCCTGCTCGTTGCGCCTACGTTGTACTACGCGTCGCGCTATGTGGATTTTTCCATCCCGCCATTTGAAGATGCCGCGATGCTCATGCGTTACGCTCAAAACCTTGCGGGCGGCCACGGCATTGTTTGGAATATCGGCGAACACCCCGTAGATGGCGCGACCGATTTTCTTTTCATGGCGGTATCTGCGGCATTTATAAAACTTGGCTTAACCGTTGGTCAATCTGTGCGCGGTATTGGCTTTGCCTCGCATCTTCTCACCGTTCTCATTGTCTACTGGACGAACCGCCGCATCAACAATTCAAATATTCCATTTTCTTTTTTAAGCGGACTTTATCTCGCTGTTGGGACGGGACTCTCCTATGTCTCTGCCTACTTTGGGACGCCTTTCTTTGCTCTCGCCGTTGCTTCTACCTGGACACTGGGCCTGCTCCTTATTCAAAGAGAAGATCAGCCCTTTTGGCTTTCACTCGCCTTCGCCCTGAGCGGACTCGTCACTGGATTGATTCGCCCAGAGGGAGTCATCCTTGCGTCGCTGATGTTGTTATCCGTTATTTTTATGCGTGGACTTACGAATTCCATTTCAAGGATCATGATTTTTGGCATTATGCTATTTTTGGCTTGGGCTTGGCGGCGCATATTTCCTATGGAGATGGGACTACTTCGGATACCCGTTGCCGAATCCGTTTTATAAGAAAGGGGACAGCGGTTTGCATTGGGACTCGTTTGACAATTCCCTGATGAATACTTTGCGTTTATGCCTGCCGTTTGCGATCATTGCCTTGCTCGGTTTTCGTTCGCGCGAAGCGACAAAGCAAACTCTTGCATATCTAATCCCCATTCTCGGGTTCGCTTCGGCGTTTATTTTGATCTCAGATGAAATGAATTACGGCGCCCGCTTTCAGTACGCCCTTGTACCGATCGCGCTCATGTCGTGGACTCCGCTTGTGCGTGGATTAAACTTCTCGTGGCTGAATCAATTATCAGGTAGAGAAAGAAACGCGTACTTCATCGCATTAATTGGTTTGTGCGGAAGTCTGGTTTATTATTCGTGGTTTCAGAATTGTTCTCTGGCATCCTATCAACGAAGCTGCGACCGCCCGTATGAAGATGACGGCCGTTATGATATGGGAAAATTGCTGGCGGAATACCGCGGCAAGGGCTATGTGATCGCGACCACTGAAGCGGGTCTGCTGCCTTATTATTCGGGCTGGACAGCGATCGACACCTGGGGACTGAATGACCAGTTCATCGCGCATAATGGCGGTATTACTGTGGAATATCTTGATCAATACAAACCGCATATTATTATGTTCCATGATTATTACTCGCCATTGGTCCCGCCAAAGCTGACCGAAGCGAATCTGGCGCAGAGATGGTTTGGCATGACGATCCTGCTGAAAGATTATGCCGAGGCAAATGGATATGTGCTCGCTGCGATCTTTGGCGACAGCCCGTACGATACCCACTATTATTATGTGCGCGCAGATTTTGAAGACAGCGAGCGTTTGATCGAGCAGATATCTTCGATGAAAAGATATTTTTATCCAACAACAGGAAAGAAATCCATTAATTACGCAGGTTTCCCCGAACCATGATTTTTTAAACCGCGAAGCTCGCCAAGGCCGCTAAGAATTTTAAAAGGTTTTCTTTGCGCACTTCGCGTGCTTTGCGGTAAATAATTTTTTAGGAGTTGACTATGTCTGAAATCACAGAACTTGCTGAAAAACTGAAATCTGAAGGTGAAAAATTTATTGGTATTTTTTCTGGGTTAACAGATGATCAATGGAATGCCGAAGTGTATACCGAAGGCACAACCTGGACGATCCGTAATGTGCTGGCACACTTTGTCACTTCGGAGCGCGGACTGATCAAACTGTTCGAATCGGTTCGTCAGGGAGGTACAGGCGCGGCGGATGATTTCTCGATTGATCGCTATAACGAGGCCCAGCAACAAAAGACAAAAGAGTTTACTTCCGCTGAACTGCTTGAACAATATAGGGATGTGCGCGCAAACTCAGTTGCATGGGTATCTGGATTGAAAGATGAAGAACTTGAGATCACAGGCCGTCATCCATTTCTCGAAATGACCACCATCCGCGAGATGGTGAAAATGTTGTATCTTCATAACCAGATCCATTACCGTGATCTGAAGAAAGTGCTAAAGTAAATACTTTGGTGCGAACAGATTTCATCTTTTATCCTTCATAATTCATCCTTCTCCTATGCATCTTCCCCCCTTCAAACTCGAACGTTATTTTGCCAAATACGAGTTCAACACTGAATTCCTGCTGTGTTCTTCGGATTGTGAAGCGATGTCCATTGCGGATTTACTTGCCTTTGAAGACGGCGCGGCGGATAAACTTCAAAACGTCTGGCTGGGATATACCGAATCGCAAGGCAGTCTTTCCCTCCGAAAAGAGATTTGTAATCTCTACACGACAATTCAGCCCGAGGATATTCTCGTCCACACAGGCGCGGGGGAGGCGATTTATCTGTTCATGTATGCCGCCTTCAAAAATGGCGACCATGTCATTGTTCATTCTCCTGGCTACCAATCCCTTGCCGAAGTGGCACGCTCTGTCGGTTGTGATATCAGTCTGTGGATGGCTCGTGAAGAAAATGATTGGGCGCTGGATCTGGATGAATTAAAGAAACTTGTGCGTCCCAACACCAAAGGGATTGTCATCAATACGCCGCATAACCCGACAGGTTATTTGATGTCCCGCGCGGATTTTGATGCGCTGAACAGGTTTGCGCAGGAGAATAACCTGCTTCTTTTCTCCGATGAGGTCTACCGAGAATCTGAATATGATTTGGCTGACCGCTTGCCCGCTGCCTGTGACTATGGCGAACATGCTGTTTCGCTCGGTGTTACATCCAAAACATATGGCTTGGCGGGGCTGCGAATCGGATGGGTCGCCACAAAGAATAAAACTATATATCAAAATATGGCCTCTCTCAAAGATTACACAACCATCTGTAATTCCGCGCCCAGCGAATTTCTCGCGGAAGTTGCCATGCGCCATCGTGTAAAGCTTGCCGAGCGGAACCTGGAAATTATCAAACACAATCTCACTATTGTTGACGACCTTTTTTCTCGTTATCCCGCATTTTTTACATGGGCTCGTCCGAAGGCAGGCTCAATGGGATTTCCAAAACTGCTCAAAGGTGACGTTGAAGATTTTTGCGATGATCTCGTCCGAAAGGCTGGCGTTTTGTTTCTCCCTGGCACGATGTATGATGAATCCAATAATCATTTTCGACTGGGACTTGGCAGGAAGAATCTCCCGCAGGCTATAGAGCGATTGGAAAAATATCTATCGAAAAAGTAATCGAATGATTTATTCATCCTTCATCCTTCATCCTTCATAATTCATCCTTTCCTAAATCGTAAATTGTTAAAACTCTCCCGCCCTCTCCATCTCCTCCTCGCCGCGCTGACCTATCTGCTCGGCTCGAGCATCCCTGCTTATCTTGGGAAATCATTTTCCGCGCTTACGTTCTGGCTTGGGCTTATTGGCGTCCTCTTGGCGCAATTGAGCATGTCCCTGCTGGCCGATGTGTTTCGCCCGCATAATGAGCCGCTGGTTGAGAACGAAACGCCTAAACAAAAAGAGACGCTCAGAAACAACCTGCTTTATGTTTCCTATGGATTGCTGACAGTCAATGCGGTACTGGCTTTTCTGCTTTATATCAATCATAGCCTCGTGCTTGAATCCTCACTCTTTCTTCTTTCGTCTCTCGTGACAGTCATCCTCTACGCAGTTCATCCATTTCGACTCATCGACCGCGGATTTGGAGAATTAGCTCTCGCGGCGCATATCGCCTACATCATTCCGTCCATTGGTTTTCTTTTACAGGCGAAGGAAAATCATCGCTTGCTTATCATCCTTGTCATCCCGCTTACGGCGCTTGCGCTGGCATACTTTTTAATTCTAAATTTCACCTCATTTACGACTGACCAGAAATATCAACGCGCCACATTGTTGCGAAGCCTGACATGGGAGCGCGCTGTCCCTTTCCATCACAGCCTGATCATCTTTGCTTATGGTATATTCGCTGCCGTGCCTTTGCTTGGGTATTCCTTTTCGCTGATCTGGCCTGCATTTCTTACCCTGCCGTTTGCCATCCTGCAGATCATTCACCTCCGTCATATCTCAATCGGCGGCAAACCGAATTGGGTCTTTCTCACCACGACTGCGCTTGCGGTCTGTGGACTCACAACTTATTTCATCACTTTGACTTTTTGGCTTAGATAACCATGCCTGAATTTTTGACTCTTCTTCCCCCCGATGATGCGCGGACTCTATTGCTCTCGCATCTCCCCCAGCCAAAAATTGATTCCGAATCCATTGCAGTGACCTCATCTTTGGGCCGCTTCACCGCGTCTGACATATTCGCGCCCCACCCATTGCCAGACTTCCCCCGCACCACAGTGGACGGATACGCCGTCCGCGCGAGAGATACTTTTGGTGCAAGTGACTCGCTTCCCGCGTATCTGACATTGGTCGGTGAAGTTCCAATGGGCGACGCGCCAGCCTTTGAAATTGGCGCAGGCCAATGCGCGTTGATCCACACGGGTGGTATGCTGCCCAAAGGCGCAGACGCTGTTGTGATGTTGGAATATACACAAACAACTGGTATGAGCGGATCGCGATCCGCCCCAACAGAGGAAATCGAAATCTTCAAATCTGTCGCCGATGGCGAGAATCTGATCCGCATTGGCGAAGATGTTGCTCAGGGACAATTGGTCATCCCAAAAGGGACTCTGATCCGCCCTGCAGAAATTGGCGGATTAATGGCATTGGGAATCACATCCATTCAAACTGCGAAAAAGCCGCGTGTTGGGCTTCTCTCCACGGGTGATGAAGTGATTGACCCAAGTCAAACTCCGCGCTATGGGCAGGTGCGTGATATCAACTCGTACACACTTGGGGCGCTCGTTGAAAAAACTGGCGGTGAAGCGATCCGCTATGGGATTTTTAGCGACAGCTTTCAGGTCCTGCAGGAAGCGGCGGCGAAGGCGCTTTCCGAGTGTGATGTGATCATCATCACCGCAGGCTCATCCGCATCCACAAGAGACATGACCGCCGAAGTCATCCGCACCTTGGGAGAACCTGGCGTATTGGTACACGGCATCAACACACGGCCCGGCAAGCCAACGATCTTGGGCGTGTGCAACGGCAAAGCAGTGATCGGCCTGCCCGGCAACCCTGTCAGCGCATTGGTGAACGGATATTTATTCGTTGTGCCAGTCATCGAAAAATTATTAGGCGCGCTGCCAAAACCCAAGGCAACTGTTCAAGCAAAACTCACAGTGAACTTACCTTCTCAAGCAGGCAGAGAAGATTGGTGGTCTGTGAAATTAATCGTCAATCGTAAATCACCAATCGTAAATTACGAAGCTGAACCCATCTTTGGCAAATCAAACCTCATCTTCACTCTCGCCTCCGCCGATGGACTCTTACGAATTCACCCAGACGCAACAGGATTAAGCGCTGGTGAAATGGTTGAAGTAGTTCTTATTTAATTTTTCTCCCAATGGAATATCAATGCTGATTGAACTACTTAATAAGCCTGTTGGATTCTTCCTGCTGGTCATGACCATTATCCTCGTCACGCCGCTCTTGTCTGAGCGCGTGAAGTTGCCAGGAATTATTGGTATCATCATTGGCGGCATATTGATCGGTCCGCATGGCTTCGGACTCATGGAAGCGGGCGACCGTATTGAGTTTCTTTCCACCATCGGCCTCGTGTATCTTATGTTCAGCGCGGGTCTCGAAGTGGACATCAATCAATTCCTGCGTGTGCGCGGACGTGCCCTGGTTTTTGGCGTGATCACCTTTATCTTCCCGCAACTGATGGGTATGGGGCTTGGCTATATTCTTGGCCTCGACTTTTTAGGCATGATCCTGCTTGGCTCCGCGTTCGCATCTCACACACTCATTGCATTTCCCATCCTTACCAAACTTGGCGTAACCCGCAACGAAGCCATTGCCGTTACAACAGGCGCGACCGTACTTACCGACATCGGTGCATTTGTTATTCTTGCGATAGTGCTTGGCGCAAGAACAGGCGGTATTTCTGCTGGCTATTTTGTACAGCTAATTATTTCGCTAACGATCTTTGCGCTCGCGATCGTCTTCGGCTTGCCTCGCCTCGGCAAATTTGTCTTTAAACGCATCTCCGGCCGCGCCGTTGAATTTCAATTTGTGATCGTCACACTTTTTATTTCCGCCTTTGTCGCGGAGTTGATCGGCGTGCATGAAGTCGTCGGCGCGTTTCTCGCGGGGCTTGCCATCAACGCCACACTTCCGCGCCACAGCCCGGTCACGGGGCATGTGTTATTCATTGGTGAATCATTTTTCATTCCAGTTTTCATTCTTTACAGCGGACTCATCACAGATCCGCTTACATTTCTCAAGAGTCCACAGACGATCATCGTTGCGATCGGCGTTACCATCGTGGCTTATGTTTCCAAATTCATCGCTGCCTGGATCACCGCGCGCATTTACAAATACACCAAGTCCGAATTCTGGACAGTTTACGGTCTCTCACACGCGCAAGCCGCAGTCACCATTCCCACATTGGTGATTGGTTTGGAAACTGGACTTTTTGACTCCACCCTTTTCAATGCCGCCATCTTGATGATCCTGCTCACCTCAATTACTTCTCCTCTACTCGTCCAGCGCTTCGCCCCTGACCTGAAAACTGCTGAAGCAGACGAGGATGTATTGCCTCTCTTTGGGCGGATACTCGTCCCCGTTGCTGACCTGAAACAATCTGCGGGACTCGTTTCCCTTGCGAGTTTGCTTGCGCACTCGTCCAAAGGCAGGGTGCTGGCTGTCAGTGTGGCGAACGATACAGGGTTGGACAGGGACAGCAATTTTTCGCTTCATAAGGAATTGCTTGGCCGCGTTCCTGAATTGTTGAATGACCCCGAAACTGAAATTGAACTTATTCCGCGACTTGCCTCCTCTCATGCGCAGGGAATATTACAAACTGCGCACGAACAGAACGCGTCACTTATCCTTATGGGCTGGCGCGGCAAGCGGACACTGCGCGAGTCTATGCTTGGCAGTGTCCTGGATGAAGTGATCTGGGGATCGGATACACCTGTAATGATCGGAAAACTTTCGCTTCCATTGAATGGAATGAAGCGCATTGTTTTTGTCATTCCACCCAAAACAGTTCCGCCTATTATTCTGCGCCGTATGCTCGAAACAAATTTGACTCTTGCGAAAGCCCTTAATGTGCCGCTGGAGATTATTGCGGATAATGCGTATCTGCAGATCGCTGAGACATTTCTCCTCGCGATAGAATCAGACCATCCCGTTAAGATCGAGGCGTTGGCTGAACAGCTTAAGCCGGAAAATCTGGTACATGAATCCACGAGCAGTTTTATCATTCTGCCAGGCTTTGGCTCCCGCAAACGGGTTGCGGATACATTAGGCCATATCCCTGAACAACTCGCAAAGACCTTTGACGGAAATTTGGCGGTTTTGCATTTTGACAGGTAGGGGCGACCCGCCCAGCAGGAAGAGATACTCGATTGACTATGAAGGGTCGCCCTTACTCTGTTAGGGGATTATTTCAAAGCCAGATCGAAGAATGCAATCGTCCTTTGCATGGCGGTTGAGAAATATTTTGAAATATTATGGTTATCGCCCTCATAGGTGTATAAGTCGGCAGTCTTGCCAACGCTGCGAGCCTGTTCGGCGAGGCGGATGGAAAAATCCAAAGGGACATCTTCATCCAATGTTCCGTGGTGCAGCTCCAACGGTCCAGAAAGATCGGCGAGATAAGAATTGGCCGAGACCGAATCCCAAAAAGCAGGATTATCCGCAGGTGCGCCGTGTGCTTCGATCCATCCTAGCGC
>NZ_JADJSO010000077.1:0-9460 GCF_016711665.1 Candidatus Villigracilis saccharophilus | reverse complement strand
GTCAACGCCATTGCGCCTGGCTTGATCTTGCCATCGGATGTGGTCACGGAGGAAGAATGGGATAAACCGCACAATCGCCTGCCGCTCGGGCGACGCCGCGCGGCCCGAAGAAAATTGCATCCGCTCTCCTGAATTTCTCATCAAAACGAGTATATTACAAAACAGATCATATTGCTGTTGTTGATGGTGGATTCTCTTTAATTAGAATCACTGACAGTATTAACCAAATCCCAATGCCCAGCAAAAAATCCTCCCCGACCTCCTCATCTCCATCCTGCTCGTTGCGTCCACGCTGTACTATGCGTCGCGCTATGTGGATTTTTCCATCCCGCCTTTTGAAGACGCCGCGATGCTCATGCGTTACGCTCAAAACCTTGCGGGCGGCCACGGCATTGTTTGGAATATTGGCGAACATCCCGTAGATGGCGCGACCGATTTTCTTTTCATGGCTGTCTCTGCGGCATGTATCAAACTTGGCTTAACCGTTGGTCAATCTGTGCGCGGTATTGGATTCGCTTCACATTTGCTCACCGTTCTCATTGTCTACTGGACAAACCGCCGCATCAATCACTCAAATATTCCGTTTTCTTTTTTAAGCGGACTTTATCTCGCCGTTGGGACGGGACTCTCCTATGTCTCTGCCTACTTCGGGACGCCTTTCTTTGCCCTCGCCGCCGCTTCCACCTGGGCTTTGGGCCTGCTTCTGATTCAAAGAGAGGATCAGCCCTTTTGGCTGTCCCTCGCCTTCGCCCTGAGCGGACTCGTCACTGGACTCATTCGCCCTGAGGGAGTCATCCTTGCATCGCTGATGTTATTGTCCGTTATCGTTATGCGTATGACTGACAGTTCCCTCTCCTTTTGGGAGAGGGCTAGGGTGAGGGGAGTTTTCCCTATTATCGCTATTTTTGGCGCAGTGTTTCTTGTGCTTGGCGGCGCGTATTTCCTGTGGAGATGGGATTATTTCGGTTATCCGTTGCCGAATCCGTTTTATAAGAAAGGGGACAGCGGTTTGCATTGGGACTCGTTTGACAATTCCCTGTTGAATACTTTGCGTTTATGCCTGCCGTTTGCGATCATTGCCTTGCTCGGTTTTCGTTCGCGCGAAACGACAAAGCAAACTCTTGCGTATCTAATCCCCATTCTCGGGTTCGCTTCGGCCTTTATTTTGATCTCAGATGAAATGAATTACGGCGCGCGCTTTCAATACGCTCTTGTGCCGATCGCGCTCATGTCGTGGACTCCGCTTGTGCGTGGATTAAACTTCTTGTGGCTGAATCAATTATCAGCGAGAGAAAGAAGCGTGTACTTCATTGCATTGATTGGCTTGTGTGGAAGTCTGGTTTATTATTCGTGGGCACAGAATTGTTCTCTAACATCCTATCAACGAAGCTGCGACCGCCCGTATGAAGAGGATGGCCGTTATGATATGGGAAAATTGCTGGCGGAATATCGCGGCAAAGGCTATGTGATCGCGACCACCGAAGCGGGTTTGCTGCCATATTATTCAGGCTGGACAGCGATCGATACCTGGGGACTGAATGACCAATTCATCGCGCATAATGGCGCTATCACTGTCGAATATCTTGATAAATACAAACCGCATATTATTATGTTCCATGATTATTACTCGCCATTGGTCCCGCCAAAATTGACCGAAGCGAATCTGGCGCAGCGATGGTTTGGCATGACGATCCTGCTGAAAGATTATGCCGAAGCGAATGGATATGTGCTGGCCGCGATCTTTGGTGACAGCCCGTATGACACCCATTATTATTATGTGCGCGCAGATTTTGAAGACAGCGAGCGTTTGATCGAGCAGATATCTTCGATGAAAAGATATTTTTATCCAACAACAGGGAAGAAATCCATTAATTACGCAGGTTTCCCCGAACCGTGATTTTTAAACCGAGAAGGTCGCCAAGGCCACTAAGAATTTTAAAAGGTTTTCTTTGCGCACTTCGCGTGCTTTTGCTGAAAAACTAAAGTCTGAAGGCGAAAAATTTATTGGTATTTTTTCTGGGTTAACAGATGATCAATGGATTGTCGAAGTCTATACTGAAGGCACAACCTGGACAATCCGTAATGTGCTGGCGCACTTTGTCACTTCGGAGCGCGGATTGGTCAAGATGTTCGAGTTGATCCGTCAGGGCGGTGCAGGCGCGGCTGATGATTTTTCCATTGACCGCTATAACGAGGCGCAGCAACAAAAGACAAAAGAGTTCACGTCCGCTGAACTGCTTGAACAATATAGGGATGTGCGTGCAAACTCAGTTGCATGGGTATCTGGCTTGAAGGATGAAGAACTTGAGATCACAGGCCGTCATCCATTTCTCGAAATGACCACCATTCGCGAGATGGTGAAAATGTTGTATCTTCATAATCAGATCCATTACCGCGATTTAAAAAAAGTGAATTTATCCTTCTCCTATGCATCTTCCTCCCTTCAAACTCGAACGTTATTTTGCCAAATACGAATTCAACACTGAATTCCTGCTGTGTTCCTCCGATTGTGAAGCCATGTCCATTGCGGATTTGCTTGCCTTCGAAGATGGCGCGGCAGAAAAACTCCAAAATGTATGGTTGGGATACACCGAATCACAGGGCAGTCTTTCCCTCCGAAAAGAGGTTTGTAATCTCTACACAACGATTCGGCCCGAGGATATTCTCGTCCATACTGGCGCGGGGGAGGCGATCTACTTATTCATGTATGCCGCCTTTAAAAAAGGTGACCATGTCATAGTTCATTCTCCTGGCTACCAATCTCTTGCCGAAGTGGCTCGCGCTGTCGGCTGTGACATTAGTCCGTGGATGGCTCGTGAAGAAAATGGATGGGCGCTGGACTTGGATGAATTAAGGAAACTCATGCGTCCCAACACCAAAGGGATTGTCATCAATACGCCGCACAACCCGACAGGTTATTTAATGTCCCGTGCGGATTATGATGCGCTGAATAAATTTGCACAGGAAAAGAATTTGCTTCTTTTCTCCGATGAGGTCTACCGAGAATCTGAATATGATTTGGCTGATCGTCTGCCCGCCGCATGTGACTATGGCGAACATGCCGTGTCTCTTGGAGTCACATCTAAAACTTACGGACTCGCTGGGCTGCGAATTGGTTGGATCGCGACGAAAAATAAAACGATCTATCAAAATATGGCTTCACTTAAAGATTACACAACTATTTGTAACTCCGCGCCCAGTGAATTTCTCGCGGAAGTTGCCATGCGTCACCGCGTAAAACTAGCCGAGCGGAATCTTGGCATTATCAGACACAATCTCACCATTGTTGATGACCTTTTGACTCGTTACTCCTCACTTTTCAACTGGAATCGACCAAAGGCAGGCTCAATGGGATTCCCAAAACTACTCAAAGGTGACGTTGAAGATTTTTGTGATGACCTCGTCCGAAAAGCAGGCGTTTTACTTCTCCCTGGCACGATGTATGATCAATCCAATAATCACTTTCGATTGGGGCTGGGCAGGAAGAATCTCCCACAGGCGTGGAAACGATTGGAAGAATACCTATCGAAAAAATAATTGAATGATTTTTCATCCTTCACAATTCTCCTTCATAAATCAAAATCATATAAATTGTTAAAACTCTCCCGCCCCCTCCATCTCCTCCTCGCCGCACTGACTTATCTTCTCGGCTCAAGCATTCCTGCCTACCTTGGGAAATCATTTTCCGCTCTGGCGTTCTGGCTCGGGCTGGCTGGGATTCTCTTCGCGCAATTGAGCATGTTCCTGCTGGCCGATGTGTTTCGTCCGCATAATGAACCGCTGGTTGAGAACGAAACGCCCAAACAAAAAGAGACTCTCAGAAACAACCTGCTTTATGTTTCCTACGGATTGCTGACAGTCAACGCGGTATTGGCTTTTCTGCTTTACATCAATAATAGCCTCGTGCTTGAATCCTCACTCTTTCTTCTTTCGTCTCTAGTGACAGTCATCCTCTACGCAGTTCATCCATTTCGCCTCATCGATCGCGGATTTGGAGAATTAGCTCTCGCAGCGCACATCGCCTACATTATTCCGTCGATTGGTTTTCTTTTGCAGGCGAAGGAAAATCATCGCTTGCTTATCATCCTAGTTATCCCGCTCACCGCGCTTGCGCTGGCATATTTTTTAATTCTAAATTTCACCTCATTTACGACTGACCAAAAATATCAACGCGCCACGCTGCTGCGAAGCCTGACGTGGGAGCGCGCCGTACCTTTCCATCACAGCCTGATCATCTTTGCTTATGGTATATTCGCTGCCGTGCCTTTGCTTGGGTATTCCCTTTTCGCTGATCTGGCCCGCATTTCTCACCCTGCCGTTTGCCATCCTGCAGATCATTCATCTCCGTCATATCTCAATCGGCGGCAAACCAAATTGGATTTTTCTCACCACGACCGCGCTTGCGGTTTTTGGACTCACAACTTATTTCATCACTTTGACTTTTTGGCTTAGATAACCATGCCTGAATTTTTGACTCTTCTTCCCCCAGATGACGCGCGGACTCTATTGCTCTCGCATCTATCCCTGCCGAAAATTGATTCCGAATCAATCGCAGTGTCCTCATCTTTGGGCCGCTTCACCGCATCTGACATAATTGCGCCGCACCCATTGCCTGATTTCCCCCGCACCACAGTGGACGGATACGCCGTCCGCGCGAGAGATACTTTTGGCGCAAGCGACTCGCTTCCTGCGTATCTGACATTGGTCGGTGAAGTTCCAATGGGCGACGCGCCAGCCTTTGAAATTGGCGCAGGCCAATGTGCATTGATCCACACGGGCGGCATGCTGCCCAAGGGCGCAGACGCTGTTGTGATGTTGGAATATACACAAACAACCGGTCTGGGCGGATCGCGATCTACCCCAGCAGAGGAAATCGAGATCTTCAAATCTGTTGCGGATGGCGAGAACTTGATCCGCATTGGCGAAGATGTCGCTCAGGGACAATTGGTCATTCCAAAAGGGACTCTGATCCGCCCTGCAGAAATTGGCGGATTAATGGCATTGGGAATTACATCCATTCAAGCGGCGAAGAAACCGCGCGTGGGGCTGCTCTCCACTGGCGATGAAGTAATTGACCCAAGTCAAACTCCGCGTTACGGGCAGGTGCGTGATATCAACTCGTACACACTTGGGGCGCTCGTTGAAAAAACTGGCGGTGAAGCGATCCGCTATGGGATTTTTAGCGACAGCTTTCAGGTCTTGCAGGAAGCGGCGGCGAAGGCGCTTTCCGAGTGTGATGTGATCATCATCACCGCAGGCTCATCCGCATCCACAAGAGATATGACCGCCGAAGTCATCCGCACATTGGGTGAGCCTGGCGTATTGGTGCACGGCATCAACACGCGTCCCGGCAAGCCGACGATCTTGGGCGTGTGCAACGGCAAAGCAGTAATTGGCCTGCCCGGCAACCCAGTCAGCGCCTTGGTCAATGGATATTTATTCGTTGTGCCAGTCATCGAAAAATTATTGGGCGCGCTGCCAAAACCAAAAGCAACCGTTCAAGCAAAACTCACAGTGAATTTACCCTCTCAAGCAGGCAGAGAAGATTGGTGGCCTGTGAAATTAATCCTCCTCGGAAAGCACCAAGCGTAAATTACGAAGCCGAACCCATCTTTGGCAAATCAAACCTCATCTTCACCCTTGCTTCCGCCGATGGACTCTTGCGAATTCACCCAGACGCAACAGGATTAAGCGCTGGCGAAATGGTTGAAGTAGTTCTTATTTAATTTTCTCCCAAGGGAATATCGATGTTGATCGAATTATTTAATAAGCCTGTCGGATTCTTCCTGCTGGTCATGACCATTATTCTCGTCACGCCGCTCTTGTCTGAGCGTGTAAAACTGCCTGGCATTATCGGCATCATCATTGGCGGCATATTGATCGGTCCGCACGGATTTGGACTCATGGAGGCGGGCGACCGTATTGAGTTCCTTTCCACCATCGGCCTTGTGTATCTCATGTTCAGCGCAGGCCTCGAAGTGGACATCAATCAATTCCTGCGTGTGCGCGGACGTGCTCTGGTTTTTGGCGTGATCACCTTTATCTTCCCGCAGTTGATGGGTATGGGGCTTGGTTATATTCTCGGGCTCGACTTTTTAGGCATGATCCTGCTTGGCTCCGCGTTCGCATCTCATACACTCATTGCATTTCCCATCCTTACCAAACTTGGTGTAACCCGCAACGAAGCCATTGCGGTCACGACAGGCGCAACCGTTCTGACTGATATCGGTGCTTTCGTTGTTCTTGCGGTTGTGCTTGGCGCAAGAACAGGCGGTATTTCTGCGGGCTATTTTTTACAGCTGATTATTTTGCTGACGATCTTCGCGCTTGTGGTTGTCTTCGGCCTGCCCCGTCTCGGCAAATTTGTCTTTAAACGCATCTCCGGCCGCGCCGTTGAATTTCAATTTGTGATCGTCACACTTTTTATTTCCGCCTTTGTCGCGGAGTTGATCGGCGTGCATGAAGTCGTCGGCGCATTTCTCGCGGGGCTGGCCATCAACGCCACACTTCCGCGCCACAGCCCGGTCACGGGGCATGTGCTGTTCATGGGTGAATCATTTTTCATCCCGGTATTTATTCTTTATAGCGGCCTCATTACAGACCCGCTTACATTTCTCAAGAGTCCGCAGACGATCATCGTCGCGATCGGTGTCACCATTGTTGCCTATGTTTCCAAATTTATCGCCGCCTGGATCACCGCACGCATTTATAAATACACCAAGTCCGAATTCTGGACGGTTTACGGTCTCTCACATGCGCAAGCCGCAGTCACCATCCCCACATTGGTGATTGGTTTGGAAACTGGACTTTTTGACTCCACCCTTTTCAATGCCGCCATCTTGATGATTCTGCTCACTTCGATCTCCTCTCCGCTGCTCGTCCAGCGCTTCGCCCCTGACCTGAAAACTGCTGAAGCAGACGATGAAGTTTTACCTCTCTTCGGGCGGATTCTCGTCCCCGTTGCTGACCTGAAACAATCTGCGGGACTCGTTTCCCTTGCGAGTTTGCTTGCGCACTCGTCCAAAGGCAGGGTGCTGGCTGTCAGCGTGGCGAACGATACAGGGTTGGACAGGGACAGTAATTTTTCGCTTCATAAGGAATTGCTTGGCCGAGTCCCTGAATTGTTGAATGATCCCGGGACTGAAATTGAACTTATTCCGCGTCTTGCCTCTTCTCATGCCCAGGGAATTTTACAAACCGCGCACGAACAGAACGCGTCACTTATCCTTATGGGTTGGCGCGGCAAGCGGACACTGCGAGAGTCTGTGCTTGGCAGTGTTCTGGATGAAGTGATCTGGGGGTCAGATACACCCGTAATGATCGGAAAACTTTCGCTCCCGTTGAATGGAATGAAGCGCATTGTTTTTATCATTCCGCCCAAAACTGTTCCGCCTATCATCCTGCGCCGTATGCTCGAAACAAATTTGACTCTTGCAAAAGCCCTCAATGTGCCGCTGGAAATTGTTGCAGATAAAGCGTATCTGCAGATCGCTGAGACATTGCTCCTCGCGACAGAATCAGACCATCCCGTTAAGATCGAGGCGTTGACTGATCAGCTTAAGCCAGAAAATCTGGTTAACGAATCCACGAGCAGTTTTATCATTCTTCCAGGCTTTGGCTCCCGCAAACGGGTTGCCGATACATTAGGCCATATCCCTGAACAACTCGCAAAGACCTTCGACGGAAATTTGGCGGTTCTGCATTTTGACAGATAGATGGTTAATGTCTTTGACCCGCCCAGCAAGAAAAGATACCCGCTTGACCATGAAGGGTCGCCCTTACTCTGTTAGGGGATTATTTCAAAGTTAGATCAAAGAAGGCGATCGTTCTCTGCATGGCGGTTGAGAAATATTTTGAAATATTATGATTGTCGCCTTCGTAAGTGTACAGGTCGGCGGTCTTGCCAACGCTGCGGGCCTGCTCGGCGAGACGGATGGAAAAATCCAAGGGGACATCTTCATCCAAAGTTCCGTGGTGCAGTTCCAACGGTCCAGAAAGATCGGCGAGATAAGAATTGGCCGAGACCGAATCCCAAAAAGCAGGATTATCCGCGGGTGCTCCATATGTTTCGATCCATCCTGTGCGCCAGCCGCGCCCGCTTGAGCTTGGTGACGGTGTGAACGAGCCAGTGCGCCGCCAGTTATAAAGCAGGTCAGTGTAGGAAGCGACCACGCCCGCCCAGATCACGCCGACTTTTACATCATCAGAAATGACCATCGTGCGCAGTGTGAGATAGCCGCCCATGGAGTGACCCCACATGCCGATCTTTTCGGGGTTCACTTCGGGCAGCTGCTTGATGGACGCGACCGCGTTCAGAACATCGATCTGATAACCTGGGCTGCCATACGCGCCTGACGCTTCGCCTTCGGATGCATCGTGTCCGCGATAATCAATGCGGAAGACAACATATCCAGCCTTTGCGATTTCATCCACATATGCAATGTAGCGTTCGGTTGTTTTATAAACATCGGGCGGAATATAGCCGTGATTGAAAACAATGGCAGGGAATCCGCCTTCGGGCATTTCTCCATTGGGAATGGTCAATAGCGCGTATATTTTCAATCCCTCTGAAAGATAGTAGGCGTAATAGCGGCGATAATTTAATCCTCTGTCCAATTCTTTGACGATGGTAATTTCACTGCCTGGATAATCGCCCGCCCGCATGCCAATAATGCTCATCGGGTGGGGGATTGGCGTTGCCGTTGCTGTTGCTGTTGGCAAAGGCGTGAGGGTCTGCGTTGCCTCAGGGATAAATGTATTTGTTGAACTTGGGATTATGGTCGGCAGAATGGGGATATTTGCAGGCGCTGCAGCTTGGGAGCTGCAGGCGTTGGCGAAAAGGGAGATAGTTATCAAAACCAATAAAGTTTTTTTCATCGCGGAACTCCATACCTTTAAGAAAACAGAAGGAGGCGTTTTATTACGGCCTCCTTCCGTTTTTATTTTTTATGTATTAGGTCTTTTCCGAAAGGCTCCTGCCCCTGAGATCACGGAGGAGGGCAGGCATTTCGTATGGCGGCGCAATCGGTGAAGCAGGCAGATAATCCCTTTGGCATGCTCTATCGGCGGCTGCGGACCAGATTGGGACCTTCCCAGGCAACCGTGGCGACAGCACACGCGATCGCGCGGGTGGTCTACAAGATGCTGAAAAACAAGGTGGAGTTTGACCCCCTGAGTGTGAACGAATATCAGGCGAAGTATGAAGAGCAGCAGATCAAGTATATGAAGAAGCGGGCAGCCAGGTTCGGCTATCAATTGATTCCAACCTAAAGACCGGAACAGCTCACACTTGAACCGGTGTCTGCATGGCAGACATCCGTTTTGCGTTTAATCGTCCTTCAAATTTCCTGCATTTCCCCATGTAAAAGTTGAAGATTCGTATCGTTCCCAAAATGAAAGCGTCCCAAATACCTTCATCTGGGACGCTCACATGAGAACGGTTTCTGAGGACGCGGTGTTG
>NZ_JADJSO010000076.1:0-12175 GCF_016711665.1 Candidatus Villigracilis saccharophilus | reverse complement strand
ACTTGCTCACTTTTGCCATTTTTTGAATTTTCCCTCGTGAAGATACGGTATTTAGGACACTAAGGACAGGGGCGGTTAGGTTAAAATTGAATACATGGCATTCATTCGCAAAGTCAAAACAGCCAGTGGGGCGACTGCAGTTCAGGTTGCGTACAAACAAAAAGGTAAGATCGTTAAGATCCAACATATAGGAAGTGCCCATAACGAACAAGAACTGAAAAACCTGCTTGCATTGGCACACAAACGACAACAGGAAAACCAAATAGAATTATTTCCTGAAATGCATCCATCCTTGCGCATCAGTATAAAGAAGTCCTTCTCAGGCTTGTTGTGGACAATACTTCAAGAAGAATACCGCAAGCTGGGATTCTCCCGCTTGAACGATAAGATCTTTGAAGCTCTGTGCATAGTCAGAATTGTGGAACCCACATCGAAGCTGGATAGTTTGAGGGTCATGGCTGATTTGGGTGTGGACCCGATTGATGGAATAAGCTTTACCGTTGTTTAGTCAAGGCGTCGGAACAAGAATATCGGAAGATCATCAGTCAAGCCTGTTTAGAGCATGTACAAAGAACAGACCTCACGCTGGTACTTTATGATGTCACGACCTTGTATTTTGAGGTGCAAAAAGAAGATGAGTACCGTAAGCCGGGCATGAGCAAAGAACGCCGATTAGAGCCGCAGATCATCATGGGTCTTCTGGTCGATCGAAATGGTTTTCCGTTGGAGTTGCATAGTTTTGAGGGGAATAAAGCGGAAACCAAGACCATCCTGCCTGTCATGGAAGCTTTTCAATCGCTGCATGGTCTGAATAAGATCACCGTAGTGGCGGATGCAGCCATGCTCAGTGCGGCCAATCTGGAAGCCCTCACAAAAGCAGGCTATACCTACATAGTTGGCTCAAGATTGCAAAAAGTGCCATACGATATTGCCGAATTTCAGAAGAGTGGTGAGCTAAGCGATCAACAGGTCATCACGATGCAGCAAGATGGGTATCGGGTAATTTACCAGTATCGAACGAAACGGGCGGCCTTGGATCTCCGCAACATTGAAAAGCAGGTGGCCAAAGCAAAAAAAGCAGTCAGTGGACAGACTCCATCCAACAAGACAAAGTTCTTAAGTGTAAAGGCCAGCAGCAAACAACTCAATCAGAAGCTGATTGATAAGGCAAAAGCCCTCGCCGGTATCAAAGGATATGTCACGAATCTGGTGGACATTCCGGACATGGAAGTAATTGCATACTATCATCAGCTCTTTCATGTGGAAGCTACATTCAGAATGGCAAAATCAGATTTGAGAGCCAGACCAATTTATCATCAAAACCGAAATGCGATCGAAGCACATCTCACCCTGGTTCTGGCAGCTTTGGCAATCAGTAAAAACATTGAACAACAGACTGGATTAAGTATCAAACAATTTGTGAAACTGGTGCGGCCATTACGCTCAGGGATTGTGAAATTCAATGGAAAGGATATTTTGGCCGAACCTGAGGTTCCTGAAACTGCGGCGATTATGCTAAAAAAGCTGAGTTCAGGACACTAATTTGAGCAAGTCAGGTATTAGAGCGTAAGCAGACACTGGTTTAATGCAGTAGCTTGCGTTTATTGACCAACCATATGCTGATCGTTAGCGGAGCCAGTGCTGCTGCCCCGCAGGGCAGGGTTGTTTTTGGCGCAGGTGTTGTTTCGTTTTTACCAGGACTGGAGATGGGGAGGGGCGTATTCGTAATACGTGGAACAAAAGTTGCCGTTTCATCTACAGCCGAGGTGGCAACTGTACTTTCAGCAGGTAGAATTGTCAGGGTGACAGGAAGCGGAGTGGGAGTTTGAGTCAGCCACGGGAAATCGTATCCGTTTTCAGTTTTTATCATTCCCTCTGGGAACATTAAATAAATTGATTCTGCGATCTCCAGAACCTTGGCATCCTTCGGGGCCAGCTCGAGTGCCGTATGTATTTCATTAAATGCACGGTAAACATCCATAGTTGGGTTGGTCAAAAAAGAATTCCAGAAAGCATGATTGGCAAGCAGGTCGGCAAAACCGGCATGCCATTGCGCATCCTTGGGGTTGAGCGCGAGACACTTTTCGTAGGCTTCAATAGCCAATTTGTAAAGTTCCTTTCCGGCGTCATCATCCCGATAATATTTATGCATCAAAAATACGGACTTGTAAGCCTTTCCAAGTTGCCCCCAGGCTTCGCTGTCATTGGGGGACTTGGTAACATTTGCGCGTGCGATGAGCAGGTTGTTCCAAACTGATGGGGCTACGAGCGCGAACTCCATGTTGTGAATGGCGGCTTCATGTGGACCAGGCTCAAAGTTATCAAAATGCCAGCGCACCTCGTTACCCTGAAAAACTCCCCCGGACGTGGTTTCGGCCCATCCGATCTGCAGCCCGATAACCACATTTTGCGGGCTGGCTTCATAAGGTAGTCGCAAAATAATATCCGCGCTGCCGATGGTATCCTTCCAGCCCGCACCCGATTCGAGGATGTAGTAAAAGGCGGTGTAAGGGGCATACCCCGATCCCTTCAACTTATATTTGACTTGAATGGACACATCCTGTCCAGGCGGAAAGGTAATATCGAACTCAGCCCAGGGGATCATTTGGCTCGGGTCTCCTTCATCGGGAAAGCTGGTACGGCGATGCTCGATCTTTTTCCTGTCGACAGAGATCTTCAAATCGGCGATCTCGGGATACTCGAAACGCCCATTCTGTGCGGCAATCGGGAATCGGACAGCCATGCTCTCGGAATCATTGCCGAGATTGCGCATGATGAAATCTGCGGTGACGATGGCATTGCCCAAACTTTGAAGATCAAAATCTTTTTGCACATCGACTAATACGGTCTCAGCCATCATTCGCACTTGTGTGGATTCTGCCCCCGGCTCCGGGTTGTACCCCGGCGGATTGATCGGCGGGGCAACATCAGCATGAACTGCTGAAGGAAAGATGAATAAAGCGAGCATTGAAAAGATGAGGATCAGATGTTTCATTGATAACTCCATATCGGATGTAAACGAACCCCACAGCTAAAGCAGGGGGCTTTGTCCCTGAACACGAAGGTTCGAGACCATTGGCAGGTTTACTTCTGCCCTGACTGCGATATTCACAGCCGCTACTCTGTCCGCATTGCCAGAGAAGTTGCAAGCGGTACAAAGGAAAACAGATTGAGACTTACGATTGGCTTTATCAACACAACCACATTCGGGGCAGGTGCGCGAGGTGTTTCTTGGATCAACGAAGATCACAGGAACCCCCACGCGCTCGGCTTTGTAAACGATGTACTGCCTCAGTTGGTAGAACGACCAATTCGCATGTCTCGCTCTCTGCTTGCGTCCTTTTACGGGAGCCTCACGGATACCGCCCAATTCTTCAAGGGCAATCGCTCGATGAGTGTCATACGCAATCTGTACGAGAATTTTGCTGATTCTATGGTTGGTTGTTTTTTGAACACGGGATTGAACACCAGATATTTTCTTGAGTTTTCGTGTGGCGGATTTGGTCTGTTTCTTTTGCAAATTGCTTCTGCGATGTCCAAACTTTCGGCGGTTATCTTCGATCGCCGCGCCGCTGAACCCCGCCACCGTCCGAAGTTGCGGCGATCTGGACAAGACCCAGATCAACCCCCAACACCCCTTCCACGTCAATTGGCTTGGGTGTCTCCACCTCGCAGACAACCATCAGGTAAAACTTACCTTTGACCAGACACAAGTCGCTTTCCCCATGCTGGCCTTTGAGCAATTCAAGCTGGCGTTTTCCGCAGGCAAAGGACATCTTTTGTCTGCCCTCTACTGTCCAGAGGCTCAACTCCATCCTGTCCAGTTTGTAGGTCAGGATGCGGTCATCAAAAGCAATCGCGCCATGCGGCTTGAAAGTACGTTTGACTTTTCTATCCAGCTTATAAGCATCTGCAACTTTCGAGATGCAACGAACAACCACCTGCGCGGTCAAGCCAAACATTTCCTTGACATCGTAATACGTAAGTTTGTGGATTGGAAATTGTTTGAATGTCTGACTATCCCACGCCTGTTCGCTGATGTAATTGCAGGCGGCGTTTGCAACCTCAAGAGTTTTACGAAGGGCTTGCGCTTGTTCAGGCGCAGGCAGGAGTTTTATTTGAGCGATCAATTTCATGGCGTTTTGGCAATTATGAAACCGCGAGCCTTCAGGCATCCTCTACTGCTAAAGCGGGGTGTTTCGCTAACTCGTGAATGGTAATTCGCCAACATGCCCTCCTCCCCTGATTAAACCTAAACCCATTCCCCTCCCCCCCCCCCCCCCCCCAGGGGGGGGGGGGCCCGGGCGCCCCCGGAGGGGGGGGGGGGGGTTCCAAAACAGCGGGAGTTTCTTGCCGAGGTCTCGATGACCTTTCAAATCAGATTACTTTTATGATCCAGTCGTTACAAGATTCCGTTTGGATGCCAAATAAAAAAGCAGTGGATTGATTGTGATCGAAAGCAGCGCGCCGGCAACGATCAGGCTCTGCCCGTCTTGAGAAAGTAAACCAAGCTGCATGCCAAGCCCGGCCAGGATAAAGGAAAATTCCCCAATTTGCGCCAGGGCAACGGAAACGGTCCAGGCTGTAGCCAGAGGATACTTCAACAGGCGCACGATCCAAAATGCCGCAAGCGATTTCCCAATCACAATGATCGCCAGCACAGTTAATACCCGCAAAGGCTCGCGGATCAAAATTGTGGGATCAAACAACATGCCGACGGAAACAAAGAACAAAGCGGTAAATGCGTTTTGCAGCGGCTGCAGATCATGCGTAGCCCGATGGCTGAGGTCTGATTCATTAATAACCACTCCCGCGAAGAATGCGCCCAACGCGAAAGAAACACCGAAAAAATACGCTGAACCAAAGGCCACACCGAGCGCAAGTGTGACAACAGCGAGCGTAAATAGTTCCTGCGAACCTAGTTTTTCCACGCGTTGCAACAACCAGGGAAAATAACGGCGTCCTGCAATAAGCATGATGGCTACAAATAAAATGATCCTGCCCAATGTGATGCCGATGGTAGCCCAAATATTTTGAGCCGCTATGGTCTCTAAAGGAATGCCCCCCAGCGAAAAAGAGAAAACCGGCAAAAGCACCAACACCAGCACCATGACAATATCTTCAACGATAAGCCATCCAATCGCGATTCGACCATCCTGCGAATCAAGCATCCCCTGTGCTTCGATGGCTCTTAACAAAACGACTGTGCTTGCAACCGATAATGCCAGACCAAAGACCAGTCCACTTCCCAATGTCCAACCCCACAGCCTAGATATGCCCATACCAAATACTGTGGCAGCCACGATCTGCAAGAGCGCCCCCGGCAAAGCTATGGCACGCACAGCCATCAGATCCCTGACTGAAAAATGAGTCCCAACGCCGAACATTAATAGTATGACGCCGATCTCAGCCAGTTCAAGTGCCAATTTGGAATCAGCAACAAAGCCTGGCGTAAAAGGTCCAACGATGATTCCGGCTAGTAGATAACCAATAATCGCGGGAAGACGCAGCCGCACCGCAATAAATCCACCGAAGAAGGCAAACACAAGGCTGACGGCGATCGTTGCGAGAAGGGAAGTTTCATGATTCATATTCAATTCACCCCTGTTTCTTCAGGCTCGAGTGGTGAATGATAAAAATGTTTGCAGTTATTCAGGGAGTTGGCGGTCACACCGCCCAGTATATCCTGAGCAAATATTACCGTGCCAGGCATTCCAAAAGTCCAAACGATTGCCCGTTCTGTTTTTGTTGTACCTGCGCCATAATAGTTCCAATCAATCATGATCATTATTTTGTTCATGAGGATGCTTCCATCAAATTATATGTTTAATAAAAACAACCTCCCTTGCAGATGTTTGTGAGGGAGGTTGTTCATTAGCTCTTTATGTTGCAAGTCTATTTTTCAGGAGCCACAGGTGGGGGCGGAGTCTCTCTGGGTTTGTTACTGTTCTTTTTGATCTCTTTCTGGCGATCTTTTTCAGCTTTCTTTTTTTTCTTTTCCAATTCTTTTTTGCGTTTTTCGTATTGATAATTCACTGCTGGCATCGGTTTATCCTTCTGGAATTTAATTCCATATTAATGGGGGAAACTTCACGAAAATATGTTGTTTATTATAGCACCCATGCGGGTGGTTGTTTTAGGATTTGCCGGCTTTTTTCTTTTTTACTGACACGGGAAGTTCTTCGGCTGTGATCCTGATCAACTCACCCAGCCAATGCCCATTTTTTGATTTTTCGTTGGAGATCAAAAAATGCGGCTTCGCACCAGGGTAGGGGTGACTCTTCCACGACCTCCCCAATATACGCTCTTCCGCGGGCAGTCGGCTTGATAAAAAGTTTGTCATCACAGATTGAGGCGACCATTTTTCCGTTGCAGTATATCCCGTATTCGCCGAACATTTTTTTATGGGAAATTTCTCCTGCCGCCAACATTTGGCCGACAAGAAAATCCACAGTGCTTTGAGCAGATGCCATTTTATGCTCCTGAAATATGATGCGCACACCCTGACTGATTTTCAAACATATGGCACAATATTCCCATGTTTTCCCACATGGCATTCTTGGACTCCACCCTTGAACAACTGATTTGACCGCCTTCTGTCTGGTTTTATTGAACTATGGGAAGGTGTCAACACGCAGTTCGAACCGGATAAACGACACGCTTTATTTCGTTGCGAGTATTATGGAAACATTTTAGGGCGTACGCAGAATATTCCTTCTTTGGCGTACACCCTAAAATTTCTACTTTACAAAGAAAGATAGAACGATGAGTCCGATAAAGAAAGTTCCTGCGAGAATACCAATGCGGGAAAGGTCTTTCTTGACATTGGAATAATCGGGATTGAATTCCACGGGCGCGGCGGGTGTCGCCATTCGGGCTGCTGCAGGTCTTTTGTTTTTCTTAGCCATTTTATTTCTCCTAGTTTTGTAATCGCGCAAAGACAACAATGCGCTGTGTATCAACAAGATATGGATAACATGAGATCAAAGTCACGGTCGGTGAGCCTGTGGATGCCATCACTTCCACAGCGGTTGGTTCCACCAATATTGTTCGATCTACGATATACACATACTGGCGTTGGCGGGTCGAGATAATAACCTGGTCGCCGGGAGCGAGTTTATCCAGGTAGCGGAATATCTCACCATAGACGTCATTATGCGCTGAGAGTACCACATTCCCATCTGTGCCAGGGTCGGCGGAACCTGCGTATTGACCGACGCCCTTTTTGAGCTGCTCCCATCCATCTCCCTGAACGATAGGGGCATCAATGTTGATGGCGGGAATCTGAATTCGGATTCCCTGATCTGGAGCCGCAGTGGGGATGGGAATGTTCGCGAGCGACTGCACCATCGGCCGCAGGTGTTCAGGGATTTCCGCCTCATTAGGGCGCGTATTTCCCTGCTCGTCTGGAGGCACATGACCCGAAGGCAAAACTACAGCCATGATCAACGGAGTGGGGGTGGCTGTTACGGGGTTAAGCGCAGCGGCGACTTCTGTGTTAAGAGTACGAAGCAGACCGAGTCCATTCAATAGCACTGCGACCAAGCCAATGACGGCCAGCACTTCCACACCAAGCAGGATGCGGTCCATCCATTTCCGGCGCGGGTTGGTGGGAGCTGGTTCAAGCGCTGATCCGCCTGCATCTGCAGTATCAACTACCGGCGCGGATGACTGCGTCTGTGAGTCAAAATCAGACATTTCCGGCGCAACTGTCACAACACGCCCGGTTCGACGAAAATGTTCTAAACGTTCCTTGCGCGCCCCGCGCCGTTTCTCCACCAGGAGGCGGCGCAATTCTTCAACGGAGAGTTCTTCGGGCGCTTTTCGTCTTGCCATAGCGTGCGGATTATACCGCAGGGAAGTGACGATTCAAGTGAGAAATTTATCTGCTGGATGGGTTTCAGCTTTGGGCTAACAGGCGGCTAATTCATCTTGACATAATTCAGTCGCTGAATTATGATTATATCCAATAAAGTCTATTGTATTACTAGGAGATTGCATGCGACTTTCCAAACGCGGTGAATACGGGCTACGGGCGATGATCGTTCTGGCGGAGCCTGTCGAGCAGAATGCCATGCCTGTGGTGCAGATCAAGGAGATCGCTCAACGAGAGCAGATCTCAGCCAAGTTCCTTGAGCAGATCCTGCTTGCGCTCAAGAACGCTGGCTTGCTCCACAGCAAAATGGGCGTCGGCGGCGGGTATTACCTGGCCAGGTCCTCCAGTGAGATCACGCTCGGACAGATTTTTCGCGTCCTGGACGGTCCGGTTGCTCCGATCAAGTGTGTCAGCCAGATGTCTTGTGAGCCATGCGGCTGTCCCGATGAGCAGACCTGCGGCCTGCGGCTGGTGATGGGTGATGTGCGTAATGCCATTGCCGGTATTCTCGATAACACCAGCCTTGCGGATGTAACCAAACGGCAGAGCGCCGTCCGCAAAAAACTCGGCATCAAATAAGTAGATAGAAGTGCGTATTGGGGAACGCATTTTTATTTACCTCAAAAGTATACTATCTCTATAGACTTTATAATATACAAAACAAATTGGAGATTAAATATGCGAAAACAAACTTTAACATTGCTGTCTGTGTTCCTGATTTTAACTGTGACGTTATCAGCGTGCGGAAGTTCCGCTCCTGAAGCGGTAGCTGTCCCTGCGTCTGACGCGGCTCAATCGCCTGCTGAAGAACAAATCAGCGGAGTCATTTCTGTTTCCGGAGCGTTCGCGCTTTATCCGATGATGACCGTTTGGGCCGATGAATTTTCAAAACTTCATCCTGATGTTGAATTCGATGTGCAGGGCGGCGGCGCGGCAAGGGGCATGACCGATACCATCGCAGGTGCCGTGGATATTGGCATGATCTCACGTTCCATCAAGGATGAAGAGACTGCGCAGGGCATCTTCTGGGTATCCGTTACCAAAGACGCGGTCTTCCCGATCGTCAGCTCGGAAAACCCTGTTGCGGCACAGCTTCTCGAAAAAGGCATCACACAGGAGATCTTCAATAAGATCTACATCACCGAAGAGATCAAGACCTGGGGTGAAGTGGTAGGCGACCCGTCGATCACGGATGAGATCCATGTCTTCACCCGCTCTGATTCTTCCGGCGCGGCTGAGCAATGGGCAAAATTCGCCGGCGGCAAAGCCCAGGAAGACCTAAAGGGCATTGGCGTGAACGGCGAGCCTTCGATCTTGGATACGGTTATCAAGGATCCGCTGGCGATCGGATATGGCAATTTGAACAGCATCTTCGATCTGTCGAATGGCAACATTGTGCCCGGCGTCATCATTCCGCCCATTGATGTTGACAACAACGGGAAAGCTGATGCTGTTGAAATTTACAAGATCAAGGAGGATGCATTCGGCGCAGTTGCGAATGGCACGTATCCATCGCCGCCCTCACGTTTTGAGAACCTCGCCACGATGGGGAAGCCCGAAGGATTATCCCTGGCTTTTATCAAATGGATTCTCACCGATGGACAGCAATACCTAGAATCAGCCGGGTTCGTGCCGCTCACCCCTGAACAACAAGCTGAGTCGCTTGATAAACTCAAATGAGCCTGATGGACAATCCACCCCAATCCATAAACAAAGCGGAAGGCCGGCTCAGCCGGCCTTCCGTAGTTGCCCGTGCCCGCCAGGATAATTTTGCGCGGCGCAGTTTTTTTACATTTACATTACTGCCTGTCCTTCTTATTTTAATCGTCACAATTGCGCTGCTATTTCGTTCGTGGCCGATCCTGCAAGCCTACCCATTAAGCGACTTGCTCTTTGGGGATGTCTGGCGGCCAAGCGACGGGCAATTCGGTTTCTGGCCTTTTATCCTCGGCACTTTCTGGGTCACCGCCGTCGGCGTGGTTCTTGCCGTTCCGGCCTGTTTGTTGACCTCGATCTATCTGGCAGAGTATGCCCATGCCCGGCTGCGTTCCGTCGCCAAACCAGTATTGGATCTGTTAGCCGCAATTCCGCCTGTGGTCTATGGCGTCTGGGGATTGGTTGCCATCGTCCCCTTTGTGGATAAAGTACTCGCGCCTCTTTCTGACCGTTGGCTGGGCTCTGTTCCGATCTTCAGTGTCAACCAGCCGATAGGGGTTGGCATCCTCGCCAGCATCGTGATCGCGGTCATGATCGCCCCGCTGATCATTTCGGTCATGTACGAGATTTTTTCCACCGTCCCCAACGACCTGCGGCATGCATCCCTGGCGGTCGGTGCGACCCAATGGCAGACCATTCGCAATATCGTCCTGCCGCAAGTGGGACCAGGTATTCTCGCCGCCATTGTGCTCGGAGCGTCACGCGCGCTTGGTGAGACCATCGCCGTGTTGATGGTGGTGGGCAACATCCCACAAGTGCCGACTTCGATCTTTGATTCAGCCTATCCATTACCAGCCTTGATCGCAAACAATTACGGCGAGATGATGTCCATTCCGCTATATGATGCGGCGTTATTGAGCGCCGCGCTGGTTTTATTGGTAGTTATTCTGATCTTTAACATCCTTTCCATTCTTGTGATCCAGAGAATGAGAGGTCCAAAATGGGCTTTAATAAAAAGAAATGGGAAAGACGCCATCTGGTGGAAACTTTCACGAAGATCATCATGCAGGTTTCCCCTGTTCTGATGACCGCTGCGCTCGGCCTGATCTTTGGATCGTTGTAGTGCGCGGTTTGCTGTCCCTTTCATGGACATGGTTACGAAGATCCCCGAAGGCGGGTACTACATGGGCAAGGGCGGCGGGATCCTGAATGCCATTCTTGGCTCGTTGTATCTGGCATCGGGCGGCACATTTCTCGCGATGGTATTCAGCGTGCCGATCGCGCTGTATCTCAAAACCTATCTAGGCGACTCAAAATGGGGACATTATGTGCGCCTGTCTCTGGATGTGCTTTGGGGCATCCCATCCATTGTCTACGGCGCATTTGGATTCACGCTTAATGATCGCACTCGGCATCCGCGCTTCCTTATTGGCGCATCATCATCCTTGCATTGATCGAACTTCCGATCATGACCCGTGCCATGGACGAAATCATCCGCCGCATGCCTGTTGATCTGGAACATGCCGCGCTCGCGCTGGCTCGACCAAATTCGAAGTGGCAATGCGCGTGGTCACGCGTCAGATGCTGCCTGGAATTACAACCGCGTTTTTGTTAGGCTTTGGCCGCGGAATTGGTGATGCGTCTTCGGTCTTATTTGCCGCCAGCCACACGGACCGCATTCCCACATCTTTGATGCGCCCAACGCATCTTGCCATTGGCCGTTTTCTCAACTTGGTTCGCCTTATCCCGAGGTACAGCAGCGCGGATATGCCCGCCAGCGTTAATTCGATCAAGATCACCTCCGGTAATTCAGTCTCGGCTCGCGCTAGCTGTCGGCAAGGGTTGAACCAATACACGATCAAATAGGGCACGCGAAGCATTGCTTCACCCCGCGTACGATAAACTATCTATGGATGCTCATATTCAAGTAAAAGACCTCAACGTTTATTACGGTAAAACAGCAGGCCTTAAAAAAAATCAATATCAGATTAAGAACCAGATCAAGGTCATCATGGGACCCTCCGGCTGCGCAACACACCCTAACGAAAACCTTTAATCGTTTTCTAGAATTGAATGACGGTTCCACGCCTCACGGGAGAAGTTCTTGGTTGATGGACAGAATAATCTACGACCGCGATGTGGATGTGACCGAAGTCCGCGGTGGGTTGCTCGCCCAGCGAAGCCTTCCGCGCTGCCGATGTCAATTTATGATGTTCTCGTCTGCGGAATGAACATCCATCGGATGAAGAAAGACCGCAGGGAGTATAAAGCCGCGGTGCGCGTGCATTATCTTGAGATCTGGGTTGTGGAGTAGTCCAGCTTTGGTTTGCACGATCGCCACGAGCCTGTCGATGGGCAGCAGGCGCCCTTTGCCTGCCCGCGCTTGGCTGTCGAGCTGGGAGATCATCCCTGGCGACGAGCCGACTCCGCGCTGGACCTGGATCTCTTCGCAGAATATTTAGATGCTGTTTGTGACCTGAAACAGCCAATATACGTCGGTTATCGTCACACGCACACACTTCGCCAGGCAAAACGCCCTCGCGGACTATGTCATCTATATGTATCTCGGTGAGGTTATAGAGGCAGGGTCTTGCAAAGGATGTGTTCAATCACCCGCAGCATGAGCGTCAAAAGCATATCTTG